>CAZHCY010000007.1:0-19557 GCA_964531185.1 uncultured Desulfovibrionales bacterium
AGAATCAAAAGACTGGTCACAGAATGCTTCCGCACCCATCAGCATCATATCCGCCTGAGGGCAGATATAGTGGTGGTGTGCAAAAAAAAGTCAGATCTGAGAAAGCTTGACCAGAAAACAGTGAACCAGGAGCTGTTGACCCTCATCAGCAGGCTGGACTCCCAGGACAGGGAGGAGCAGCATACATGCAGCGCATCCAGCCCTGCTTTTGATCCGGATTAACTGCAGCATAATGCGATATATCCTGCTTAAACTTATTGCAGCCTACCAGCTGATCATATCCCCCTGCCTTCCAGGAACATGCAGATTTCTTCCCTCATGCTCTGAATATGCCAGGCAGGCTGTTATCCGGCACGGTCCAGCCAGAGGTGCTGTTCTGGCTTTTTTCAGGATAATCAGGTGTCACCCTTTGTGCGCCCCTGGCCATGATCCGGTGCCGGACAGATTTTCACTGGCCGGCCTCAGAGGTCAGGGAGCAGAACATGACCACAAGGACCAGTTTTCAAGCTCGTCGCTTCCAGCTTCCGGTCGGCCCGGACGCTCTTTTGCACCCGGGCAGAGTCCGTCATCCTTCAGGAGATAGAATATAAAATGGAAATACATCGAGTACTCATTGCAGTAGTCCTGTCACTTGCTGTTCTGCTGATCTGGAACTTTCTGTTTCCTCCGGCCCCTCCCCAGCGGACCATGACCCAGCAGGAGGAGACCCAGTCCCCTCAGCAGACTCCATCCACTGCTGAACAGGCACAAATCTCCCCTGAACCTGTACCTGACGAAATACAGGATTTCCAGCCTGTGGAAGGTCGGCAGGTCAAGATTGAAACTCCCCTTTACAGAGCTGTGTTCAACACTTCCGGCGGTATTCTGGAACATTTTGTGCTCAAGAAATACAAGCAGACCATTGAGCCTGATTCCCCGGCCATTGACCTTATCACCCCCAGATCCCTGCGCCTGGGCCCCATGGGACTGGCCTGGAACGGCCAGCCCACCTGGACGCAGGCCAAATGGGCCTTTGATGGCCGGGACCTGAATCTTTCAGCCGGAGAGGAAGAGACCATTACCTTCACAGGGCGGATGCCCGGCCTTGATATTGTCAGAACCATCACCTTCAAGGCTGACACCTACGAGATGAGCCAGGAGGTGCAGCTCATCAATACAACCCAGTCCCAGCTGGCCGGAAACATGGCTAATGTCCTGGCCACTCCGCCTTTTTCCGATGACAGATACAACCCAACCCGCATGGTCTATTTCGATCCGGACGGCCTGACCCATGAAAAGGACAAGGCCCTCAGAGACGGCCTGACAACGGAAACCCCCATTCAATGGAGCGGGGTGGGCAATCATTATTTTCTGCTGGCCTTTGTTCCGGACCAGTCCATTGACTCCAGGCTTAAGGCCGGGATGAAGGACGGCATTTTTCATATTTCCACAGACAGCGACGTACTCATTGAGCCAGGCAAAGCCATTGCCTTAAACAGCACATATTATATCGGCCCCAAGGACCGGGACCATCTTAAAAACGCTCCGGGCCAGCTGGAAAAGGCTATTTATTACGGCTGGTTCAACGTCATAGCCAAACCCCTGGTTCTTCTGCTCAACTATCTTCAGGAGTTTACCAAAAACTACGGGGCAGCCATCCTGGTTCTGACCTTGATCATCAAAATTCTTTTCTGGCCCCTGGCCCAGAAAAGCTACAAATCCATGAACCAGTTGAAAAAACTGCAGCCCATGATGGCCAAGATCAGGGAAAAGTATAAGGATGACCGGCAGAAAATGAACGAAGAAATGATGAGGCTTTATAAAACCTATAAAGTCAATCCGGCCGGCGGATGCCTGCCCATACTTGTTCAGATCCCGGTGTTCATCGCCCTGTACCAGGGGCTCATGGGCTCGGTGGAACTGCGTCATGCAGAATTCATCTACTACCTGCCCTTTACAGACATCATCTGGCTGGCTGACCTTTCAGCCAAGGACCCCCTTTACATAACTCCCCTGATCATGGGAGTCACCATGTTTCTGCAGCAGAAGATGTCACCTCCGCCAGGGGATCCCATGCAGGCCAAACTCATGTTGTTTCTGCCCCTGATTTTCATTTTTATCTTTATTTCCTTTCCTGCCGGCCTGGTCCTTTACTGGCTGACCAACAACGTGCTTTCCATAGGTCAGCAGTGGTGGGTCCTCAAAAAGGCCGGGTCTGCGCCCACAGCAGCTGCAGACCGCAAAACCACTGAAAAGGATCAGCCCGAGCCTGCAGCCAAGACCGGCAGGAAAAAGAAAAAAAAGAAAACTTAGGGGCCATGCACAGCCCGGATCAGGCACTTGTTTTTCGGTTCTTTGAAATTTCATCATTCATCAACAGGTCTGCGCCCCTCAAAACCAGGGACTCAAGCCAGCACCGGATCCTTTGAAAAGCCCTTTCCCTGAATAGCCCGTCTCGGGCCTGCCGGGCTTAGATGCTGCACAGTTCCTGAGGGAGCAGGACATCCATCATCCAAGGAGTAACCATGGATCAATACGTTGAATTTTCAGGCAAAGATTTAGATCAGGCCATAGCCTCAGCCTGCAGCCATTTCGGCATAGAAAGGGACAGACTGGAAATTGAAATCGTCAGCGGAGGCTCCTCCGGCATCTTCGGACTGGTGGGGGTGAAAAAGGCAGTGATCATGGCCAGGGCCAGGAGCACGGGCCAGACTGAAGAAACAGCCCAGGACAAACCGGCCCGGCAGCTCAAGCCGCGAAGAAAAAACACCCGGCCCCCCAGACAGTCTTCCCAGGTTCAGGAAACTTTGCCTTCTGAACAGAAGCCAGCTTCCACCCCTGAAAGCATTGCCCAGCAGCCTGAAACCGTTGCTGAACAGGCTGTTTCAGCTCAGGAAGACCCCATAGCTGAAAAACCTGCTCATGAAGACAATGCCGTCCACAGGCAGGACTTCCAGCAGGAGGATCAACCTGATCAGGACCAGGAAGAACATCAGGTCAGGGACCGGGAAAATGAACAGGTCCATGAAAGCGACCCCCAGCTGAAAAAATTCATTGAGGAATTAATCGTCAGCCTGACCTCGTCGCTGACCCCGGAAGCCGTCATTACTGTCCATGACCAGTCAAGACCCATTAATGTCACCATTCAGGACCAGAATGCGTCCCAGGTGCTCATCGGCAGAGACGGGCAGACCCTGAGCGCCATCCAGTATATTGCCAACCGGATCATTGCCAGAAAATGCCCAGGAGCACCCCGGGTTCAGCTGGACACCCAGAACTTCCTGGAAAAACAGACTGAAAAACTGCAGAAAAACGCTCAGCAGCTGGCCAGCAAAGCCAAAAAAGCCGGCAAGACCATGAGCACCAGGCCCTTGAGTTCATACCACCGCAGAATTGTGCACATGACTCTGCAGGACGATAAGAAAATCCGCACCAAAAGCAAGGGCGACGGTCCCATGAAAAGGGTGCTCATAATGCCCAGGACCAGACGAAAAAAACCATCTCAGGACTGAGAACAGCAGGCAGTTCCCTGCCTGCTGCCAGTTTTTTTCTAATCTGTCAGGCCTAACCCTTCAGGGGACCTTCAATGTTGAGAGTTGGCAGACCGGCATGGGGACTGTCCCCCGGCTTTGTACTAACTGTACAGGTGCAGTTACCTTTGGCGCTGGCAATTCTTTTATCAGTGCAGGAAGTGGCTTGCCGGGACTGTCCCCATGCCGGTTCCCGCGCCCCCTGAACGGTTGCCGTCAGGCTGAAAAGCCGGCTGCTTTGGCCTCAAGCACCTGAACCTGACAGTTAATCTCCTGCAGGGACTGACTCCTTACTCATGTCTAAATCTGGTCCGGCCTGAACCAGGAATGGAAATTATTTCATGGGGCACAATGAACAGCATCCAGGACACCATAGCAGCCATTGCCACCCCCCCGGGAAGAGGCGCTCTGGGCATCATCAGGATGAGCGGCTCCCTGAGCTTGAGCATCGCCCGGAAGATATTCTCCAGACCTGCCGGCAAAGCCCTGGAACCCCGCAGGCTCCTCCACGGCTGGATTCGTAACCACAACGGCCTGGAGCTGGATGAGGTCATGCTCAGCTGGATGCCCGCTCCCGGCTCCTATACCGGCGAAGATGTAGTGGAAATCAGCTGTCATGGGAATCAGGCCATTCTGGAAGCTGTTCTGGAAACCCTGCTCGCAATGGGAGCCAGGCTGGCCCAGCCCGGAGAGTTCACCAAAAGGGCTTTTCTGAACAATAAAATGGATTTGACCAGGGCTGAAGCAGTTCTGGAAATCATTAACGCCCCCACCATGACTGGAGTGGAGCTGGCCAGGCAGAAACTGGGAGGTTCCCTGGCTGAAAAAATCCACTCCCTGAGTCAAAAACTTGCAAAGCTCAAACAGGAAATGTGCCTGGCTGTGGATTTCCCGGAAGAGGACATCCAGTGCCTGTCCAGAGAAGATCTTGCCCATGGGGTGGAGCAATGCCTGAATCAGATTCAGGATCTGTGTGCTGGTTATCACCGGGCCGGGATCTGGACCCAGGGCGTACTTGTGGTTCTGGCCGGCCGGGTCAATGCCGGAAAATCCAGCCTGCTCAACGCCATACTGGGCAGGGAGCGGGCCATTGTGGCTGATTTGCCTGGAACCACCAGGGATTTTATTGAAGAAGCAGTAAATCTCAACGGCCTGCCTGTAAGACTGACCGATACCGCCGGTTTAAGGGAAACCTGCGACCCGGTGGAGCAGATGGGCCTGGAAACCGGACGCAGACTTATGGACTCTGCGGATCTTATTGTGTATCTTCTGGATGCTTCGGTTCCTCCAGAAAAATCCGACCTTGATTTTTTAAAATCCGCAGATAATCAGAAACTGGTGACAGCCTTCAATAAATGGGACCTGATCACCCGTCCCCATCCTGAAATTCTCAAGCTGGAAAAAACATTGCGCCCAAGCGTCAGGATCTCTGCCAGAGAGGGTACTGGATTAAGGGAGCTCACGGACTTGATCAGAAACACCATCCTGGCCCGGCAGACCGGTACTGCCCAGGACAGCCCGGCCCCCAACCTGAGGCAGAAGATCTGTCTGGAAAAATGCGCTGAAGAGCTTTCAGGGCTTAAGCAGGACGCCCTGGCAGGCATGCCTTATGATCTCTTGTCCACCAGGCTTGACTATGCCTGCTGGCAGCTGGATCAGATAACCGGAGTCATCAGTCCCCAGGAAGTCCTCAATTCAATTTTTGACAATTTCTGCATCGGCAAGTAAACTCCTTGCATATGCCGCCCTGGGGCGCGGCCCGGGAAGATGTGATGAATAAAAACCTGGTCTGGCTCAATGCCTGTGAAACATCAGCTGACACTTACGGCGCCCTGCTCATGCAAAGGCTCAGGCAGAAAAGACCGGGGCTGAAAATGACTGGCATGGGCGGGCCGTCCATGCGGGCTGCTGGTCTGGACACCCTGTACCGGGCCGAGGATCTGTCCCTGGTGGGCCTGACTGAAGTTATCACTGCCCTGCCCAGAATTGCCGGATACCTGAAAAACATAAAAAAGGCTTTGATCAGGCACAAGCCTGGGGTCATGGTCCTCATGGACGCCCCGGATTTCAATTTCAGACTGGCCAGAATGGCTTATTTTCTGAATATTCCGGTAATCTACTTTATTGCTCCCCAGGTCTGGGCCTGGCGCAAGTCCAGGATCAATTTTCTAAAGAGATACGTCAGCCATCTGGTCTGCATTCTTCCCTTTGAAGAAGAATTTTTCCGCAAGCACGGGGTAAGGGCGGACTTTGCCGGCCATCCCATATCAGAAATCCTGGACCCGGCCGCCCTGGAACACATCCGGCCGGACAGCAGTCAGGCTGCCCTGCTGCCCGGCAGCAGGAAAAAAGAGATCAGCTCCCTTCTGCCGGAACTCATCAAGGCAGGACAGCTCCTCAGACAGAAAAGACCACAGCTTCGCTTCAATATCATTCAGGCCCCCGGCATTGAGCGCGAGTTTCTTGAGAGCTGCCTGGGAAATGATCTGGATGTGACCATCATCCCTCCCGGGCAGAGATTCAGGGTCATGAAAAAATGCTGCCTGGCCCTGGCTGCTTCAGGCACAGCCACCCTTGAGTGCGCCATGCTGGAACTTCCCACTGTGGTGGCTTATAAAGTGTCTCTTCTCTCTTACCTGGCCGGCAGAGCTCTCATAGACGTCAGCTACATCAGCCTGCCCAACCTGATCATGAACAGACCGATTTTTCCCGAGCTCATTCAGCATAAGGCCACAGCCCGGGAAATTTCCAGCCATGCTCTGGCCTGGCTTGAATCCCCGGGCAAAAGAGAACAGACCAGACAGAGCCTCAGGCAGATAAAATCTCTTCTGGGCCGCCAAAGCGCCACCCGGACATGCGCTGAGATCACACTCAGGCATCTGATGGGTCCACAGCAGATCAAAACCGCGGCAGGCCCTGTCCATTGACGGGCTGGCAGTAAAACATGCAGGGAGTACAGCAGATATGCAGAAGCTTGACTTCGGAGTCATAGGAGTGGGACATCTGGGCCGCTATCATGTTCAGCTGGCGGCTGAGATTCCGGAAATCAACCTGGTGGGGGCTTTTGACCTGAACCACGAGCAGGCTTCCGGCATCTGCAGCAGCTGCGGGACCAAAGCCTTTTCCAGCCTTGAGGATCTCCTTGATCGGGTGGATGCGGTAAGCATTGTGGTGCCCACCAGTCAGCACTGCCAGGTGGGTCTCAAATGCCTGGAACATAATTGCCATCTGTTCATTGAAAAGCCCATTACCTCCACTGTAAAAGAGGCGGAACAGCTCATTGCCAGGGCTGACCAGGCAAAACGCATAATTCAGGTGGGACATATTGAAAGATTCAATCCAGCCGTGCTCGCGGCTGCAAAATATGAAATTCGTCCCATGTTCATCGAGGCTCACAGACTGAGCCGGTTCAATCCCAGGGGCCTGGATGTGAGCGTGGTGCTGGATCTCATGATCCATGATCTGGATCTTATTCTCTATCTGGTGAAAAGCAGGGTGAACAGCATTGACGCCTGCGGGGTATCCGTGGTTTCCGAGGCTGAAGACATAGCCAATGTTCGCCTCAAATTCCAGTCCGGATGCGTAGCCAACCTGACCAGCAGCCGCATTTCCCTGAACCCCATGCGCCGGATGCGACTCTTTCAGAAAAATCAGTATATAGCCCTGGATTTCATGGAAAAAAAAGCAGACATATTTCAGCTTAAAGAACCGGGCTACCAGGCCGCTCCAGGTTCATCAGGCATGACTGTCAGCCGCATCGGGGTGGGGGATCAGGCCCGGGATGTGGTCTATGAAAAACCTGAAGCCCCGGATGTCAATGCCCTGAAAATGGAGCTGGAAGAATTTGCCGGAGCGGTTCTTAACGGCCGGGAGCCTGAAGTACCCGGTGCCCAGGGCAGACAGGCCCTGGAGGTGGCCAACGCCATTCTGGAGCAGATTGCCAGGCCTGATCCTGTATAGCCGGATCCCCCGGGGGCCGTGGACCAGGCCCCGGCATAATGGGCACCGCCCGGGCAGATCCCGGCATCTCCCGGCCCTGAAAGCATAACAGATACAAGGAGAATTGCTTGAACATCCCCTTTATTGACCTCAAGACCCAGTACAGGACCATTCAGGACAAAATTCGCGCCGGTCTGGATACTGTTCTGGAACACGGCAGATATATCATGGGGCCTGAAATCCAGGAACTTGAAGAACGCCTGGCCGGATTCTGCGGACAAAAACATGCAGTGGCCTGTTCTTCAGGTACTGATGCCCTGATTATGGCCCTCATGGCCCTGGACATCAGACAGGGAGACGCAGTGCTCACCACCCCCTTTACCTTTTTCGCCACTGCCGAGGCCATTGCCTTTATTGGAGCAGTACCGGTATTTGTGGACATTGAAGAGCATTCCTTCAACATCAGCCCTGATCTTCTGGAAAAAACTCTGCACAGGATGCTGGACCAGGCTGCCGGGCCTGCAGTCCCTGGAGCGGGAAATACAAGCATGATGGGGCACCGGGTTCCGGACAGACCAGTGCCCAAAGCGGTTATCAGCGTGGATCTGTTTGGGCTTCCCTGTAACTACTCAGCCCTGGAAAAGATCTGTCAAAAGTACGGCCTGAGGCTCATTGTGGACGCGGCTCAGTCCCTGGGAGCAGTCTATCAGGGCAAATCCACCTGTGCATTGGGAGACGCGGCCTGCACCTCATTTTTTCCGGCCAAACCTCTGGGCTGCTACGGAGACGGGGGCATGTGCTTCACCAGAGACCTTGAGCTGAACAACAGACTCCGCTCCCTGAGGATGCATGGTCAGGGCAAAAGCAGGCATGAAAGCGTACGCCTGGGCCTGAACGCCCGCATGGATTCTATTCAGGCCGCAGTCCTTCTGGCCAAGCTGGAGATCTTTGAACACGAACTGGACCTGCGCAGACAAAAGGCCGCCCTGTACAACTCCCTGCTCCAGGATAAAGGCGGAATAACCGTGCCCTGGATCCCTTGGGACATGCAGAGCGCCTGGGCTCAGTACAGCATTCTGACCAATGATCAAAAGCACAGAGAGGCTGTGTTTCAAAACCTTGACCAGGCAGGCATACCCTGGGCTGTATATTATCCTGTGCCCCTTCACCTGCAGCAGTCCCTGGCCTACCTGGGCTATGAAGAAGGCAGCTTTCCGGTCTGCGAGAACATTTCCCGCAGGATTCTCAGCCTGCCCATGCATCCTTATCTGACTCAAGAGCAGCAGGAGAGCATAGCCTCATCTGTTGTGCCGGCTTAAAAACCCCTAAACCGCCTCCCTGGCAAAGGCTTAAACCATGGAAGACAAAATATTCAAACTGGGCCTTTCAGTTGAGGCCACATCCCTGTATCTGATCCTTTCTGATCTTGACCACTTTGGGGCTGAACCCAGCCTGAAAAATGTTGAACCCCGGTGGAACGCCTCTCTGGAAACCCTGGAACAGGCCATCAGGGAACTGGAGATAAATCAGGTTGCAGTGCGAAAAGAAGACCAGCTTGTGCTTCAACCGGCATCGTTCTGGACTGAAACCAGATCTGCCTGAGAGTGTTTTCTCCTGCCAAACCCTTAAGCAGCCTGACCTTTCCCCTGCTGAGACTGTGCCTGTTTATCTCCACCGGAATATTTGCAGGCAATCTCTTAAAAACCCTCAACTGGACCCGGTTCATGGCCATGCCGGCTTCCCCTTGGACCAAGAAAAGGAATCCATAGTTTACAGACGCAGCATCAGCCTCATATTATGATTTAAAAGACGCTCATGAGTTTGCCTTGAGAGAAGAGATATGAACAGACCCGGGCTTGTATTTTTTTTGCTTCTGCTGGCAGTCAGCATGGGTTCCGCCTGTACCCGGGAATCCGGTTTGACAGGCAGATACACCGCAGTCCTGGATTCTGCCAGACAGACCAGATCAGTCATAGAACTCAAAAAAGATGGCCAGGGCATCTGGGAAACTGAAATCGACCTGGTCAACTTCCGGTGGAAAGTCCGGGGGGAGGAGATCTGGCTGCACACCAAGACAGGCGGGGTGATTACCGGCAGGCTGACTTCCACCGGCTTTGTGGTGGAAATTCCCGGTGTGGGTCAATATGAGTTTATTCAGGAAAACCTGCATCAAAAGCAGTAACTGGAGCACCCGGGGGTCATTTTTTTATGTCTATGCATAATTTTTCCCTGCGAATATAAGATGCGTATGGATCTAACATCCTATGAAGAAAAGATAAAATCAGAAATCTCAGCCAAAAAATTTTTGCTGAAATTATGCTGGAAAAACCATCAAAGATTCTGCCCCAGATGCCTGACCAGAAAACTGTACAGGCTGGCGACCGGCAAACGCAGATGTTCCAGATGCGGCTACACCTTTCATGATTTCAGCGGCAGGTTTCTGAACCTGGCCAGACTCTCCCCCAGGCAATGGCTCAGGTTCATCAAGCTCTTTGAGCTGGACACCAAACCGGAAATCATGACCCGGCAGATGCTGCTCAGTCATAATTCCATACGCAAACTGCTCACCATCTCAAGACTTTCCATCCTGTCCGGATCCCTGGATGGTCCGGGCATAATCCGCGATCTTAACATGCTGGAACTGCTCAAAAACAGCAGCACCTCCCGGAGCATCTCCCCAGTGCTGGGCATTCTGCCCATGAACGGCAGCATCTTTATTGACTGCATCCCGGATCTTGGTCTTGATTCCCTTGTGCACTTCCATCGCAGCTTTGGTTTACGGACTAAAAAAATGGGCAGGATCGTCTACACTGATCCGTACAAAAAATATCTGAGCCTCACTGCCTGGGATGACGGCACCTTCCACAAAAGCCGCTTTAACCCGGCTGATGACCAAACCGTACTGGATACTGACAGAAACTTCTGGGAATTTGCCCGGACCAGGCTCACAGATTTTAAAGCCAGGGACCCCCTGCGCTTTCTCCTCTTCATGAAGGAACTGGAATTCAGACACAACTGCACAGATAAAGATCTGTTCACTTCCCTGGCCAGGCATCTCTGCTTATTTGTGCCGGTTCTTGAATAAGAAAGTCTTTGACTTTCCTTTTATCTGCCCTTCTAAGATATATGTTGAAATAAACAGCTTTAAAGATTATGCTTTTAGAGAATCTGTTTTCATGTCCGGCAGCTCCCGGTAAAGTCCAGGCTTCAGCCAGGTGTCTGCCAGACAGCCCGGCAAAGCCCGCGCAGGACTTAATTTAAATTTTTAAACAGGACAGTGTCATGAACAACTTTCCTTTGCCCTTTTGCGGTCTGGGATTTGATCTGAGCAGGGCAGCCAGGCCCCTCCGGATTCAGATCTTTACCCTGGATCAGCAACTCGGGCTGGAAACATTTGAACCGGTTTTTTCTCCCTGGGGTTTTAAGCTCCTGGTTCATTTGAGCAGGGAGACAAGAGGATCGTAATACCAATCTAAAATGGAGGGAAACGTATGAATTTCGGCCGAAGAGAATTTTTAAAACTGTCGGCTACGGCCACGGCTGTCACAGCCTTCAGCGGACTTGGCTTCAACCTAAAACCCACCACGGCCAGGGCTCAGCTTCTCAAGCTGGACTGGGCCGCTGAAAGCACAACCATCTGCTGTTATTGCGGAGTGGGCTGCGGACTCATTGTCCACTCAGCCAAAGACGGTTCCGGACGGATCATTAACACTGAAGGAGATCCGGACCATCCCATCAACGAAGGTTCCCTGTGTGCCAAGGGAGCCTCAGTCTACCAGCTGGCAGAAAATGATCAGCGCATCACCAAAGTTCTGTACAGGGCTCCCAGAAGCGACCGCTGGGAAGAAAAATCCTGGGACTGGGCTCTGGACCGCATCGCCAGGAAAGTCAAGGAAACCCGTGATGCCACCTTCACAGAAACCAACTCCAAAGGCGAAGTGGTCAACAGATGCGACGGCATTGCCTCAGGCGGTTCCGCAGCTCTGGACAATGAGGAATGCTGGGCCTATCAGTCCATGCTCAGGGCTTTAGGTCTGGTGTATATTGAGCACCAGGCCCGTATCTGACACAGCGCTACTGTAGCGGCTCTGGCAGAGTCGTTTGGACGCGGCGCAATGACCAACCACTGGCTTGACCTCCAGAACAGTGACTGCATTCTCATCATGGGCAGCAATGCTGCTGAAAATCATCCCATTTCCTTTAAATGGGTGCTCAAGGCCAAGGACAAAGGGGCCACGCTGATTCATGTTGATCCCAGATACACCAGGACATCCACCCAGGCCGACATCTATGCCCCCATCCGGTCCGGCGGGGACATCGCTTTTCTGGGCGGCATGATCAAGTATATCCTGGATAATGACCTTTATTTTCGGGACTATGTGGTCAATTACACCAATGCATCTTTCATTGTGGGCAAAAAATATCAGTTCAATGATGGTCTGTTTTCCGGGTTTGATCCCCAGACCGGTAAATACGACAAGTCCTACTGGTCCTTTGAGACCGACAGCAACGGCGTACCCAAACAGGACAAATCCCTGAAAAACGAAAGGTGCGTCTTCAACCTGCTCAAAAAGCACTTTGAAAGATACGATGTGGATACTGTGGCTCAAATCTCAGGGACATCCAAAGAAGAGCTGATGAGCGTATACAAGGCTTACACCGCCACAGGCAAGCCGGACAAGTCCGGGACCATCATGTACGCCATGGGCTGGACTCAGCACAGCACAGGCGTTCAGAATATCCGGGCCATGGCCATAGTTCAGCTTCTGCTGGGGAACATGGGAATGGCCGGAGGCGGAGTTAACGCTCTTCGCGGCGAGTCCAATGTTCAGGGCTCCACTGATCATGCCCTGCTGTTTCACATCATCCCGGCCTACAACCCCACACCAAGGTCCATCTGGCCCACCCTTGAGGATTACAACAAGGCCAACACACCCAAGAGCAATGATCCCAAGAGCGCCAATTGGTGGCAGAACCGACCCAAATACGTGGCCAGCCTGCTCAAGGCCATGTTCAAAAACGTGACCCCTGAAGAGGGTTATCAGCTCATGCCCAGGCTGGACGCCGGTCAGGACGGATCATTTCTGACCATTTTCGACAAGATGTACAACAATGAAATCAAGGGTTTCCTCTGCTGGGGTCAGAACCTGGCCTGCGCAGTCTCCAACTCCAGCAAAAACCGCCAGGCCATGACCAACCTGGACTGGATGGTGGTGGTCAACATTTTAGACAATGAGACCGCATCATTCTGGAAGGGTCCGGGCATGAACCCGGCTGAGATTGATACTGAAGTCTTTTTCCTGCCTGCAGCTGTATTCATGGAAAAAGAAGGCTCTGTAACCAATTCCGGCCGCTGGGCCCAGTGGCGTTACGCTGCTGCCAGACCCCTTGGCAATTCCAGGCACGACGGCCAGATCATGTATGACCTGTTTGAAAAAATCAGGGCTTTATATCAAAAAGAAGGGGGCAAGTATCCCGAGCCCATCAAACAGCTCAGCACAGACCTGTGGGTGGATGAGAAAAAACATTTTGATCCCCACAAAATGGCCAAACTGCTCAATGGCTACTTTCTCAAGGACACCACCATCAATGACAAAACCTACAAAGCCGGGACCCTGGTACCCAGCTTTGCCTTTCTCCAGGACGACGGCTCCACCAGTTCAGGCAACTGGCTCTACTGCGGTTCCTATACAGAAAAAGGCAACATGGCCGCCAGAAGAGACAAAACCCAGACCGACATGCAGGCCGACATAGGCCTTTACCCCAATTGGAGCTGGTGCTGGCCGGTCAACCGCAGGATTCTGTACAACAGAGCCTCAGTGGATTCCAAGGGCAACCCCTATGCTCCCCAGAAACCGGTTATTGCCTGGGAAGGCGACAAATGGGTGGGCGATGTGCCGGACGGCGGCTGGAAGCCGGGAACCAGGCATCCCTTTATCATGCGCGCACACGGTCTCGGCCAGATCTACGGACCAGGACTCAATGACGGGCCGCTTCCAGAATTTTATGAATCACTGGAGTGTCCCTTTGAATCCCAACCCTTTTCCAAAGTGCTGCACAATCCAACAGCCATAAGCTTTGATCCGGACAAGATCGCCAGCTGCGACCCCAGATATCCCTTTATCTGCAGCACTTACAGGGTGACTGAACACTGGCAGACCGGGGTTATGACCCGCTGGACTCCCTGGCTTCTGGAGGCAGAACCCCAGAACTTTGTGGAGATGAGCCCTGAACTGGCCAAACTGCGGGACATTGAAAACGGAGAAACAGTAGTGGTGGAGACTGTCCGCGGCCAGATTGAGGCTGTGGCCATAGTCACCCACAGGGTCCGGCCTTTTACCATAAACAACCAGACCATTCACCAGATCGGCGTCCCCTTCCATTTTGGATGGGTTCATCCCAAATACGGCGGTGATTCAGCCAATCTGCTCACACCATCAGTAGGCGATCCCAATACAGGCATTCCGGAAACCAAGTCATTCATGGCCAATGTCCGGAAAAAATAAGGAGGAATAGATAATGGATGGAAAAGGCTTTTTTATAGATATAAGCAGATGTACGGCCTGCCGGGGCTGCCAGGTGGCCTGCAAACAGTGGCACAAGCTGCCGGCTGAAGAAACGCGCAACTGGGGCTCGCATCAGAATCCCAAGGATGTATCCTTTAACACCTATAAGCTGGTTCGCATGACTGAGCTGGTGGAAGACGGAAAACTCAAGGACTGGCTGTTCTTTCCTGAGCAGTGCAGACACTGTATAGAGCCGCCCTGCAAGATGGTCGGGGATATGGACAACGAAGAGGCCATCCTTCACGACTGGCAGACCGGAGCAGTGCTCTTCACCAATAAGACCAAAGATCTGTTCTTTGACGAAGTGCGCAACTCCTGTCCATACGACATTCCCAGACAGAATCCGGACAGTCTGGTCATGGCCAAATGCGACATGTGCTATGACCGGGTCATGAACGGCCTTCTGCCGGCCTGTGTCAAATCCTGTCCCACAGGAGCCATGAACTTCGGCGACCTGGAGGACATGAAAAAAATGGCCGAGGAAAGACTGAAAGAAGTGAAAAAGGCTTACCCTGAAGCAGTCCTGGGCGATCCCGACTCCGTCCGGGTCATTTACCTGTTCACTTCCAAACCCAAAAACTATTACCCCATGGCTGTTTCCAGTGCCGGTCCCAGGCTTTACAACCGGAAACAGGCTCTGGCCAAACTGTTCAGGACCAGCAAAAGAGCCTGATCTGCCTCTAAACTGCTGTTGGCGGGGAAAGATCATTTCCCCGCCAACAGGCTCTGATACCTCCCTCAGGTCCGGATTAAGCTCTCCGGTCTTGATTGTCTGACCGGCCGGGATGCTCGGGTGGCTTCCGGCCGGCAGACTTTTAAGTTTAACCCCTCAAAAGATACCCATTGGTAATTTTCATCAGCCTGCTCCCTGTAAAGATACATTTCATCCCTTGATCAGCTTTTCTCCGTTTTTTAGCACAATATCTATCTTTTCAGCACTGAAGCCTGCCCTTTTTTCCAGCAGCACCAGCTCCTGGCCTGGATCAAACAAAGGATAATCACTGCCGAACAGGATTCTTTCCAGGGGATGAAGATTGAGGATCTGCTGCAGGATATCCTGATCCACAAAAGGCAGAGAACTGGATGTGTCCAGGTATACATCCGATCCGGCCAGATGTCTCAGAGCCTCCTCCCAGTGCAGATAACCTCCCAGATGAGCGGCCACTATGGTCAAATCTGGAAAATCATCCCGGATTCTGGCCAGCTTGCCCGGGCTTGAAGGGTTGATGTCCGGAGGAAGCCGATCTCCCACATGAAACATGACCACAAACCTTTGGCCAATGGCTTCAAAAACCTGATCCAGCCGGGAATCAGCCAGGTCAAACCCCTGAAAATCAGGATGCAGCTTGATTCCCTGAACATCTGCCTGCTCCAGCCGGTCCAGCTCTTTTTCCCAGTGAACATAGTCCGGGTGAACAGTGCCAAAGGCAGTCAGCCTGGGGAAATCCCGATTCAAAGAGAGGGCCCAGTTGTTGGCCGGGATAACCTGGTCCGGACTGGTGGCTGCAGTGTGCACCGCAGCCCTTTGAATGCCTGCTGCATCCAGCATTCTCAGAAGATCATCCACCAGTCCTGTTCCCACCGGAGTGATGCCGTAATGATTCCTGAGCTGCTTAAGCACCTTGTGCGCTATCTTGGGATGAAAGACATGGGTATGAAAATCCATGCTCATTAAGTATCTCCTTTGCTTTGCAGGACATACCTCATAGCCTTTTTGCCCGCGCCGGGCAAGGCTGAACATGGTGCTGGACTGTGATGCGGTTATTCAAAGGACATGTGAAGTGGTGCTTAAACAGGGCTGCCTGTTCCGGGCTTGCCGTGATCCCTGCAGGCATGGTCCATGGCCTGAGGCAGAAAGGGCAGCAGATCTGACACCAATGTCGCCGGGGTGGGCCGGGCCAAGCTTCCCAGGTATCTGTTGGACAGAGCTGCCAGGCAGCAGGCATCCGGAATACAGTACCCGGCCAAAAGATATGCACTTACCAGCCCGGTCAGGGTATCTCCTGTTCCGCCAATGGCTTCCATGGCCTCTGTGCTGGGGCTGGATACCGTGGCAAGGATTTCATCTTTTCTGGTAATATAATCCTGAGCACCTTTGATCAAAAGGTGCTGGGCCGCATTCTTTTCAGCCCAGGCTCTTGTGATGTACTCAGGCACTTTTGTTTCATCCTCCAGCAGAAAACCCCGGGTATAAAATGGATGCGGGGCTGTTTCATCGGCCAGAAAGGACATCTCCCCCACATCAGGAGTAAAAAGATCGTAATCAGCTGCAAACCCGCTCATCTTGGCAACATACATGAAACCTGCATCTGCCACCAGACAGGCTCTTGAAGGCATTTCCCGGATGGTCCACAGGACCTGATTATGCCAGTAAACATCCGGCTGAAGATAGTGAAAGGTAAAACCCTGGACATCCAGATCTTGAACCGCCTGCACCAGATAATCGTACAGAGCCCGGCTGCCCTCGCCCTGACCTGTATCCCCGGCCAGCACGCCCCTCCGACCTTCAATGCCCAGCTCTCCGCACTCCAGACAGGCTCTCGCCACCACGGCCGGGGTCCCCCTGGCAATGCTCACCCTTTTGCCCTTTACCACCAGATCCTGGCCCGTTACTTGAGCCGGGCCAAAGGCCAGCCCGAATCCATCATCCGGCACGGTTCCGGCAATCAGCCATGACATCTTGTCTTCAGCTCCTGGTAAGCCAGCTGCAGTGCGTAGCCGCACAGGGTCTGTCCATGCACCCTGGGCTCAGGGGCCTGAAACAGATGGCGGCCCACAAGCTGATCCGCCAGATAAGGAACATCAGGACATCCCCCTCCGGAAACATTTACAATCTCCAGGCTGTTCTTATCCACGGTTATCTTCATGTTGGCCGCCCTGACCATGAGATAATCTCCAAAGTCCTTGACCTGATACAAAGATACCGGTTCAAGCAGGTGATCCTGGGCACTGACTGTCTGCACTGGCCTGATGTGATGCTTTTCAAGGATCTCCACCACCTGAAGCTGATGAATCAGCCAGAATTCAATGATCATGTCGCATCCGGTCTGAATTTCCGGAGGCGGGCCTTTAACAGAGACCTCAAGCCCGGCCTCTGTCAGCACGGATTCAGCCCTGATCACTTCGCTGGTATGATTAAAGACAAGTATCCCCCGTTCTGAAACTCCCCTGGGAGCCTGCTTTTTTCTGCTGAAAACATTTTTTAGAAATTTCATGGTCTTTTAATGGCTATCCTGAAATCCGGGCCCTGCTCCTTAAGGGATACCACCTCCCAGTTCTGAGACTTTACTGCTCTGACAACATTTTCCTTGCTGGCTTCATTATCCACAACAACTTCCAGTTGTGAGCCTTCTGCCGATTTCATGGCTTCCATGGTCAAAAGCACTGGTTGAGGGCAGGCCAGCCCCCTGGCATCTATTTCATGAGACATGGTGATCCTCTCCTTTATATTTTTTCTCTCCAGCAATCAAATCATGCTTGCACACGGCATTGGACCGAAGATGTTAACCAACACCCTGCTCCATCACACTTTTTTCAGATTGGCCAGTCCAATACCCAGGCAGACAGCCAGGCCGATAAAAGTAGCCAGGGCGCCGTTGGGGCCCAGTCCGGCCGGGGAGCTGGCCAGTCCCCAATTATGGGCCAGGGCAGCTCCAGCCACCATGCCCAGCACAAACACAGCTGCATCGCTGTTGCCTTCCCCGGCCATGAACAGCTGCCTGCCCGGACATCCTCCGGCCAGGGCAAAGGCCAGTCCGGCCACCAGCATGCCTGCAAAATTCCAGAAATACAGAGTATGAGCCACGGGCTGGCCTTCAAAACCGGGGTTGAACTGTCCCAGCCCAAGATTAAGCACAAAAGCCACCGCCAGAAGAGTCAGCAGCCCGGCCAGCAGATGGGTCTGCCGAAACAGGATGAAATCACGGATGGCCCCCATGGTGCAGAACCGGCTTCTTTGAGCAATAAATCCAATGCCCAGACCTATGGCCAGAGATGCGCCCAGAGGGGCATACTCCGCCCCCGGCCCTTTGAGGGAGTAAAACAGAATACCGCTTTTATCCAGGCCTTCCACTGGAGGATACACCAGCCTGAGGATGAACAGGCCAAGTATGATAAAAGGCAGCATCAGGCCCGTGGCAGAGGATTGTTTCTGAGTCCGGCCCAGATTGAATCCTTTTTTGAAAAAAAGCGTCCCTATCCATATACCAGCAACCAGACCCGCTGTTCCCAGGATGGCGTTGCCGTCTCCTCCAGCCAGCCTGAGTATGGCCCGCCAGGGGCAGCCCAGAAAAACCAGAGCTCCAATCATGGCCACCATGCCCAGAACAAACCTGGTCATGGGCGCTGAACCTCCTGTGGGCTTGAACTCTCTAAAGATCAGGGCTGCTGCCAGGGACCCCAGTACAAACCCCAGGATTTCCGGACGCAGATACTGAACCACGGCTGCCCGGTGAATGCCTATGGCTCCGGCAATATCCCTTTCAAAGCAGGCCACGCAAATGCCCATATTGCCCGGGTTGCCCATTTTCTGAAGTAATGGGGCCAGCACTCCGATTACTGCTCCCACTGCTACAATTCCACCCAGCGTGGCAAAAAGATTTTTTCTGTTCACAATGCCCTCCCCCAAAATTCATTTAAGGTTTAAGATGTATTGGTTCTGGAAACTGCATGCGCATCAAGGCCAGCTCCTGGTTTATCCCGGAAATTAAACAGCAGGCAACAGTTTAGCCCTTTTTAAGGAAAGCAAAGGGACAGGCACCCCAGCGCTTGTTTTCTGGTGAATGTGAGAAACAGGCTTAGAAAAAAAACCAGCGCTGGGAGAGCCAGTCCCCGTGCCTCATGCAAACGGCTAAACTGTTACAACAGAAGAGACTACCCTGGGCTGCCTGTTCTTTGGCCATGCATATTTTTCGAAAAAATTTCTGCAGATTTTTCAAATGGTTTCATCCTGTTCTGAACCTGGCTGAGTCAAGGGACAGGGGATCTCATCCGGGCTTACTCCATGGATCTCTTGACAAAAAGGACAAAAGACCTCCACAGTTCCTTCAAGCCTTCTGCCCTGCTGTTCATCAGTCACCGCAACCAGAGACCCGGCAATGGACCACTCTTGGCTTGAAAAACTTTTCTTCTGCACCGGGCAGATAAAAGTCAGTTCCATACACTCTCCCGTTGATTCAGGAATATCTTCTCAGGAAAACCGGCTCTGAGCCGCTGCCTGGACCCTGTTCATATATTTTTTGCAGCAAGGAAAAGCATAAGGCTGGGCGGACTTTTTCAGTGTTGCCCACGGCCTGGCTGCTCTGTCAGAGTTTAGCCATTTGCAGGCGGCACAGGGACCGGGCCCGGCCTGGGAACTGTCCCCAGCCTGGTTGTCAAAAACGCACAATGCTCCCCCCGGCTGCGTCCGGTGGGACGCCTGCATCAACCCGAAAACAGACGCTGGGGTGCCTGTCCCTTTGCTT
This sequence comes from uncultured Desulfovibrionales bacterium, assembly GCA_964531185.1. GTDB lineage: Bacteria > Desulfobacterota > Desulfovibrionia > Desulfovibrionales > Desulfonatronovibrionaceae > CAZHCY01. Next base: position 19,477 of record CAZHCY010000007.1, read on the forward strand.
TCCTTAAAAAGGGCTGAACTGCTGCAAAAAATCCTTAATGCAGCTTAAAGACAATAATCTGCCCGGGGCAGAAGCATATGC
>CAZHCY010000008.1:0-19153 GCA_964531185.1 uncultured Desulfovibrionales bacterium
GAAAAAGGGTGAAGCAAATTTGCCCAAAAAAAGTGTGGTCAATATTTCTCAAATTTTCACAGTAAATAAAAATGATCTGTCAGAAAAAATCGGATCCTTAAAATTCGGACGGCTTCAAGAAGTTCTTCAAGGTATAAAGCTGATTACCGAGCCAAGAGAAGTGGATGAAGAATGAAATTTGAAAAGCATCCAGCCACGACATCAAGGCGACCTCAAAAAAAACCATCGCGCTTTATGCCGGGGCATTACCCGTTTGTAAATGATTGGAACCTGCCTGAATGATAGTACTTGATACACATATCTGGATATGGTGGGTTAATGGCGATCATTTGCAGGCTGGATTAGACAGATGTGATCTGATTCAGAATACTGACATGGTAGCTGTCTCTGCAATCAGTTGCTTTGAGAAGGCCTGGCTTAGTGCTCATAATCGCATTGAACTGCCATTTGACAGATCAAAATGATTTTCTTTGGCCCTTGGAGGTTCAGGGATTAATCTTCTTCCAATGACCTCGAAATTGCTGGTATTGCTGTTGACTTGCCTTACCATCACAAGAGACCCTCAAGACAGAATTATCATTGCAACTGCCCTGTTTCATAACGTTCAGCTATTGTCCGTTGACAAAAAATTTTCTCATTATCAAGAATTAGCTGAGAAATTGATATGACTGATCAATGCTTTAACGCCTTTTGCTCTTGTTCTCAGACCCCAGCTCAGGGTGAATATCAGTAACAGTTTAGCCGTTTGCATGAGGCACGGGGACTGGCTCTCCCGTCACCCGCTTGGCAATCCAACAGGCATTCAACTTCAAAAATTCAGCTCAAGTGGGTGACGGGGTGCCTGTCCCCTGCGCCCTTAAAAAGGGCTAAACTGCTACGATGAACTCAATTGCCTTGATTTATTGCCCTGCTTGGGGACAGTCCCCGCGATATACACCGCAAAGAAAGAGAAACCAATTGGGGGCATAAAAGCCATACTTATATCAAAATCTTTACCCAGCGAGGCACAGTCCCCGTGCCTCATGCAAAGGGCTAAACTGTTACAAAATCATCAATTCTGGTATGTTTTTGCAGGATTTACATATTCAGATCTTGCCTGAACAGCTATATCATTAATGTCTTTTATGAGCTCTGAAGTAAGCTTGCCCCTGGATGCCTGCAGAAGTTCAATAATGGGGTCAATGATTGAACATATTTTTTCCTGTCCCAGTACTTCCCGTAATTCACTGTGCTCCAGGTTATTAATGAGTTCATCAAGAGATTGAAGACGGATAAGCTGGTATTGGAAAAGGTCGTTGATTTCTGGAGTTACAGGCATGTTCATGGACATGGAAGCGGCTACATATAAACCCTGGATTATGGCCCCATAATAGCTGTGAATAATCATCTTCATGATTTGTACATCATTTTCTGCAAGCTTTGCGTTTAGTTTGATCTGTGAAGCAACGTGTTCATTAATCTGTTTTCTGGCCTGCTCATCCCGGGGGTCACGCAACAGCCTTTCAATCAGATCCTGCCTTGGTAGAGTAAAGTCAGCTTTGCTGTCCTGATCCATGCGGGGAAGAAGGGTATTACGAATAAACATTCTGATATCAAGGGATTCTGGCATACGGCCAAAAACCATAGCATAGTTGGCATCGAACGAGAACATGCCCATCAAAACTGCAAGTTCGTCTTTGTCTTTATCCTTGATATACATGGGGACAGTGAGATTGGACTGATAGGAAAGACCTGCCTGCCTGTACAGATCCAGCTGCTGCATGATCTGAGTTATATCACCGTCATCAATTCTTGAGATGATTTGGTTGGAAATATAGCTTAAATCGGATTGATATTCAGCAGACTGTACTGCTGGTGCTGCAAGAAGAGTGATGGCAAAAATAAAAGCAAAAGTGGTTTTCATGTTTTTTGCTCCTGGGGAAGTTAAGGTTTTGATTTGGAACGGAGGAACAGCTTCCATTTTTAAGGAAAACAGGATCAGGCACCCAAGCATTTGCTTTTTTGGCGGCTGTATTACCGGTTTATAAATGATACAGACTCAGGTTTGCTTTGCACATAAAAAACAGGTTTATCCACCCAGAAGGACAGTCCCCAGGCCAGGGACAGTCCCTGTGCCTGACCTGAATTTCCTGATTTATCTTGAAATTTACAAACAGGCAATGCTCCCAGAGCCGGACCTTGGGCCTTATAAAAGATGGCTGAACTGTTACCCAAGGCCCATATTTAAAATTCTGGAAAAAAGCTTAAAATAAAGCAGGGCAAACAGAGCAAGCACCATGGTCCATAACACTATAATATTGAAAACAAAAGTTGAAACTTTGATCTGGCCCAACTGCTTCCATGGGGCAAAAAAATGGGCTTTTCCCAGTTTAGAATCGGGCATTTCAGCTATGGGTGCAGCTACTTGCACCAGATGTTCACCAGAAAGCCTGACCTTTTCAAAAGTTTTGACGTTATTGACCAGGTCAGCAATTTCCTGATTAAAATTTCGCTTTTGCAGCAATTCAAAATCCTGCATCCCAAGTTCTTGAATGAGTCTGTCTTCTACGGACAACCTGTGCTCCCAGACTTTGGACAGGTCCTGCCGAAAATCAAAAGCAACCTTCTGCAGCCAGACCCTGATACTGTCGGCTGTTTCCTGATTATAGGTCTCCAAGCTGAGATCATCATTATTCACAGCCGACAATATGCCTGAGCGCTTTTCAAGAAAAGCAATTTCATTAGCCAGAGCTGTCAGGCGCTGTCTTGTTTCAGCAGGACTATCCCGATTCACTTCAAGCAGGGGGTAATCTGCAAATCCCTGAGTTTCCGGAATATGATAATCAATGAGGTAGCGCAGCTGCTTTTCCTCAAGAGTCCAGGGCATAAAAAGAGAAGTATAGTCATTGCTTAGATATTGATGAACAATAAGTGCTTCATATCCCCAGCGCGACGGCATGAGATCCGCCACCAGAGGGGTATTGCGGTGTCCTGCATTGCGATGCAGCAGATCGTCTAAGGGGATAACCGCTCCCCCCAGCATCATTTGCGGAACCAGCAGCAAAGGAATGAGAATATAAATGGTTGCCACTGATTTAAAGGCAGAGGATATGTTCAGGCCCAGGATACAGGCCGGTGCTGAACAGCTGAAAAGGACAACCCATGTGGCCATATGCATATCCTGGATTTTGAGCAGGGTGTTGCCTACCAGTACAAACAAGGCCATCTGCAAAGCAGTCATGCCCATGAGATATATGCTTTTGGCGGATATATACGCTGACCAGCTCAGGTGCAGGAACTCTTCACGTTTGAGAATTTTGCGGTCACGGTTGATCTCCTGGGCACTGACGCTCATGCCCAGAAAGAGGGCAACTATAATGCTGATAAAAAGATATGTTGAAATGTTCTGATTATCCATGAACAGATAATCAGCCCCCCAGGCCCCGAAGGATATGAGCCCTGCCAGAAGGGCCAGCACTGGAGGCTCCAGCAGATTCACCAGAAGATACTGTCTGCTTGCCATTCGCCCTTTTAAGGTACGCATGAAGAATATCCCTGCTTGCCCCAGCCACCCTGGCCGCCATAAGCGCGGCTCTAATTCAGGATATTCAGACGGATCAGGCAGATCCTGGCTTACTGCAGATAAGCTGCGATTCTGGATATAGCGTTCATGCCACTGTTCAGGCTGGATAAGCCTTTCATCAGTATAAAGCCCATGGGGACCTACCTTTTTAAGTTCCACAATTTCAAATATCTGCTCAGGGTTCACATGACCGCAGGATGGACAGGAATACTCATCCATTCCAGCCTGATAGATCTGGGAACGAAAATGAACAATGGCTTCCAGAGGATTACCGTCAAATATGGGCCTGCCGCCTTTGTCCAAAAGCCAAAGCCGGTCAAAAAGCCTGAAGATTCTGGAAGAAGGCTGGTGAATTACCACAATCACCAGTTTGCCCTTAGCCGCCTGGGTCTTCAGCAGGGCCATGACCTTTTCTGAATCAGAGGATGACAGGCCAGAGGTTGGTTCATCCATAAGAAGAATTGAAGGTTCCCGGATAAGTTCCAGGGCAATGTTCAGCCTTTTTCTCTGGCCCCCGCTTATGGTCTTGTCTAAGGGGGATCCCACCTTAAGATCCCGGATTTCTTTCTGGTTCAGCTCTTCAAGGAGCCTGTCCACCCTGGCCTTGCGCTTCTCAGCAGGTATGTCAGACAGACAGAGTGAAGCACTGAAATAAAGATTGTCGAATACGCTCAGCTCTTCAAAGAGCAGATCATCCTGGGGTACAAAGCCCATCACCCCTTCCATTTTGTCGGATTCCACGGACAGATCCCGGCCGTTAATGAGCAGTTGGCCTGAATCAGGCTGGATCTGACCGTTGAGAATACTTAAAAGAGTTGACTTGCCTGCTCCGCTGACCCCCATAACACCCACCAGCATTCCACCTGTAAGGTCAAAGCTGAAAGCATGCAGACCATTTTCACTTCCAGGATATCTGAAGTTAATATTTCGGCCCTGAAAATAAAGCGGTTTGCTGTTTTCACCCTGAGCTTTGCCTTTCACCATTGAGAGCAGCTCACCTGAATATATCCGGGTCCCTCTGGAGTCATTCAAAATGGCCCCTGATTTAAGCAATTGGGGCCTGCCTGGATACAAAGGCTGAGAGTCGAGACTTATGGATGGACCCTCCCAGGCTGAAATGAACATGACCTGAACATCCTTCAGAAAAAGAGCAGAAAATGATCCTGCAAAATCAGGACGAATCAGATTTTGCGCTGAAATGTCAGCGAACTCAGGTAAGCCTGTATCATTTTTGACTATTAAACCCGATGAATCAGTGGTGCCGGGAACTGAAAAGGAATAAAGCAGCCTCATGGATTCTGCCTCATCCCTGCTAACATTGAGGCTGTTTATGACCGCATTGACTATGGACTCTGCTTCCTGGCTGTCAGAAACAAGGGAGACAGGATAAAGATAATAAGCCAGAAAGCTATACTGATCCAGAAGAGGCATTTTTGAGGCAATTCGAGAAGAGATATCTTGAACAAGATCAATTTTGAGGGCCTGCTGGTTCAGTTCCTGGATAGACAAGGCTTCCTGGTACAGGGAAGAATAATCATCAATATTCCAGATTTTAAGATGGGAACGAAGATAGAATTCAAGGCTGTTTTTAACGGTATCCCGCCTGTTTTCCGGCAGACATGAGGCCTGAACAGCAAATAAATTCAGAACCGCGTTGAGAATAATTTCAGTCATGGCCGCCATTGTTCCCCCAAAAACAAGCGCTGGGGTGCCCTGTTTTCCTTAAAAAGGGCTAAACTGCTACAAATTTTTTTTATGGATAAAGCCGGACCAAATAAAACTTGCCGGTTGAATTGAATGGTGGAGGTGATGGGACTTGAACCCACTACCTCAGCCTTGCGAAGGCTGCGCTCTCCCAGCTGAGCTACACCCCCACCCGGGGAAACAGCGGAATTGTTAATCCTGCCAGGCATGCAAATCAAGTTTTTTTATTTACAGGGGCTGTTGACGCACTCAAGGATGGTTTGGATTCTTTGGGCATAGGTATGTTCTGTCCGGATCAGCTGGTAAAGGGCTTCAGTGATTTCACCTTTGAGTTGGGGCCTGGACGAGAAGTGGTCAATGACCTGGCCCAGGGTTTCAGGAGTGCGGAAAGAAACTTCTCTAATCAGCTCTTCAGGGAAAATCTCCAGCCCGGGGGTGTAGTCGGTTATCAGAAAACCTCCGGCCGCCCAGACGTCAAAATGGCGCTGGGTCAGGCCGTAAGGCAGCAGCATGTTGGTCAGGTTGAGGCAGACAGCGGCTGAGGCATAAATGGATGCCAGGGGGCCGTAGTAGTCCACTTCAGGCCTGATGTCCGCACTGCACGGCAATAGCTTTTTCCAGTTCCGGTCGCCATAAACCGCCAGGGGATAATTGTCAGCCAGGGTTTGCAGGCAGGCTGTTTTCCAGGCCAGGCCGATCTGGTCCGCCCCCAGTCCGGCCGGTCTGGCCTGGTGCCCGGGCCACAGGCTGCCTGCTCCAGACCTGTTCAGCCACCAGCTGAAATCAGGTCTTTGGCCGGAAAGCATAAGCTGCCCGGCCCTGGCCCATGAGGTCTTATCCAGGCTGGCCCCGGCAAAAAAAGACTTGTGCCCGGGAAAGGAGGTTCGCCCCACAAAAACAATCTTTTTTTCAAGTTCATTGATTCTTTTCCGGCCAGGCTGAAAAAAACCGGGCCCGGCAGCCAGAGGAAGGTGAAAGACGTTCAAGGCCCCATGATCCATGAGGGGCTTGATAAACCAGTGATCAGTGACAAAAATAAAGGCTTTTTTCCAGTAATGGGACTTGAGTCTGCTGAGCAGCAGAAAGGGATTGTCCACAAACCAGATGGCCAGGGGAATGTCCATGGCTGACAGGATTGCCGGGCCCTGACCCCAGGGATCCAGGCCTTTCAGGTTTACGCTGATGGCCAGATCCGGGTGCAGGCGTTTCACAACATCAGTCAGCAGGACCGGATCCGGGCGCTCCGGGAGCAGAACCGGCTTAAATCCCTTCTGTTCCAGCTCCCAGCAGATCTCTGGGACCAGAAGGGCCTGCTGATCCCCGAACATCAGCACATGGCCGGTGGTCCTGGATCCGGACCGGGCAGAGCCTTGGCCAAGTCTCAGCAGAGCAAGGATCCGGGCCCAGAATTCAGGAAAGTACCTGAGTCCGGGCTGATAGAATACTATTTCCAGGTTTTGCGCCTCAGGGCTGGAAAGAAAGTCTGAATCTTTTCTGATGAACCGGGCTGGAATTTTTTCCCGCCATTGCTGGTCCATCTGGTTTTCCATTTCCGGACATTCCAGAAAATATCCAGCCTGACCAGGATAAAGATCCTGGAGAATGGCCGGGTCTGGACCCAGACCCAGAAAAAAGGGGATGCGCCCTTTAAACAGCACTTGAAAATGGGCCGGTCCGGTGCCCGGGACTGCAGTCTGTCCAAGGCTGGTTTTTATCTTTACACTGTAAGGGGTCTGGGGCATAATTATTTATTGACAGACATGTATTTGATGGTCTGGAATCTTCCGGGGCCTGCAGAAGTTATGAAAAAAGTTCAGGATACATATTTTAAAAAAGCCAAAAAGGAAAATTATCCGGCCAGATCCGTATACAAGCTCAAGGAAATGGACAAGAAGTTCCATCTTCTGGGGCCGGGGCTTAAAGTGCTTGACCTGGGGGCAGCTCCCGGATCCTGGACGTCTTACGCTGCTTCAAAAACAGGGGAGCAGGGACTGGTCCTGGCTGTGGATCTTCACGAGCTTCAGATTTCTTTTCCAGATCATGTCCTCTTTGTCCAGGGCGATATTTTTGATGAAGAGTCAGAGGCCAGGCTGATGATCCAGAAACATGCCCCTTATGATCTGGTGCTGAGTGATATGGCTCCAAAAACCACAGGAGTCAGGTTTACAGATCAGGCCAGGTCGTTTCATCTGGCCATGGAAGCCCTGCTTCTGGGAGAAAAATTTTTAAAACCCCAGGGGGCGCTGGTGGTCAAGATCCTGGAAGGGCCTGACATTCAGGATCTTCAGAAAAGAATGCGCTCAGACTTTGGCAGGGTTAAACATTTCAAGCCCAAAAGTTCCCGCTCTGAAAGCAGGGAGATATTCTTGACAGGCCAGGAGTTCAAAGGCAGGGGACAATCCCTGCAGGCGGATATGCAGTGAGTGCCGGGCTTTGGTCAGGGAAACCGGCAGGCGCGGGCAGGACAAAAATATATACACCGTTCAACCAAGCAGTTAAGAGGGATAAATGGCAGGACACAGCAAGTGGCATAATATTCAGCACAGAAAAGGCAGGCAGGATGCCAAAAGAGGCAAAATATTCACCAAGGTGACCAAGGAAATATTTCTGGCGGCCAGAATGGGCGGGGGCGATCCCAATACCAACAACCGGCTCAAGTCAGCCATTGAATCAGCAAAAGCAGTGAATCTGCCCAAGGACAAGATTGATACAGCCATAAAAAAGGGTACTGGAGAGCTGGCCTCTGAAAGCATTGATGAAGTCTTTTATGAAGGGTACGGTCCTGGCGGGGCAGCCATGCTTATAGAGGCGGCCACGGACAACAAGAACCGGACAGTGGCGGAGATCAGGCATCTTTTGAGCAAAGGGGGAGGCTCCATGGGCGAATCCGGCTGCGTGGCCTGGATGTTTGACAATATGGGGGTGATTTCCTTTGAAAAAGAAGCCTGTTCTGAGGAACAGGTCCTGGAGGCCGGAGTGGAAGCCGGTGTGGAGGATATTGTGGATGACGGCCAGGTCTGGCAGGCCAGGTGCGCTCCTGAAGATTTTGTCCAGGTCAGGCAGGCTTATGATGACGCGGGCATGAAATACGTGGAAGCCCAGGTGACCATGATTCCCAAGAACACCGTGGAAGTGGATGCTGAAACCGGACGCAAGCTCCTGAATCTTTATGAAGCCCTGGATGACCATGATGATGTCCAGAATGTGTACTCAAACTTTGACCTGCCTGAAGAACTTCTCCAGGAACTTGAACAATAGGCTGCAGCCTGGTTTCTGCTTATGGGGGGAAATATTATCCTGGGCATTGACCCTGGATCCAGATGTACCGGCTACGGATTGATCCGGGAGACTTCCGGGGTGCTGGAACTGGTCAGGGCCGGGACCATCAGAACGGATAAGGTGGGAGAAATGAGTCAGAGACTGGCCCGGATTTTTACAGGGATTGTGGATATAATTGCAGAATATGGACCGCACCAGGCAGCGGTGGAAGAAATATTCACAGCCAGAAATGCATCTTCCGCCCTTAAACTGGGGCAGGCCAGGGGTGCGGCCATTGCAGCCTGCGCCCACAGCACAGTGCCTGTGTTTTCCTATGAGCCCACCATGGTCAAAAAGTCCATTGTAGGTGCAGGCCGGGCTGACAAGGACCAGGTGGCCTTTATGGTGGCCAGACTGCTGAATTGTTCCGGAGGCTGGGCCAGGGATGCCAGCGATGCCCTGGCTGTGGCAGTGACGCATCTGAACCAGCGTCGGATTTCCAGGTTGAGGGGCTGTCAATGATATCCTTTGTGCAGGGCCGAATATTAGGGATTCTGGAAAAGTCCTGTCTGATTCTCACTGCCTCAGGGCTGGGCTATGAAGTATATCTGTCCTCCAGAGATATGGGAGAGCTGCCCGGAGCTGGTGAAGAGGCCGGGCTGTACACCCTGACTGTGGTCCGGGAGGACGCCCTTGATCTTTACGGTTTCTTTTCCCTGGAAGCCAGACAGACCTTCAGTGTACTGCTGAATACCCCCAAACTGGGGCCGAAAACCGCTCTGGCCATGCTGAGCATATATTCTCCGGACAGGCTCAGGGACATTATCGCCACTGAAGACGACCGGATGCTGGCCCAGGTTCCGGGCATAGGAGTCAAAACCGCCCGCAGAATCATAATCGACCTCAAGGATCGCCTGAATTTCATAGTTCAGAGCAGACATGAGCCTGAAGCTGAACCTTCGGGCAGACCGGTCCGGGGGGATGTGATCACTGGTTTGACCAGCCTTGGCTACACCAGTGCTGAAGTGACTTCCATTGTTGATCATGTGCTGGACAATGAGCCGGATCTGGATGTCAGCGCTGCCATAAGGGCTGTGCTTAAAATCAAGGCCAGAGAAAAAGTATAGGCTGTTCAATACACGGCACAGGATATTCATGTCATCAGTTCCCAGTGAAGAAACCATAAGGCCCAGAAGTCTGGATCAGTTCATCGGCCAGCAGGATTTGTGCGCCAACCTGCGGGTCTATCTGGAGGCAGCCAGAAACCGGGGTCAGCACCTGGATCATACCCTGCTTTACGGCAACCCGGGGCTGGGCAAGACCACCCTGGCCCAGATCATGGCCTCGGAAATGGGAGTGAATATTATTTCCACATCCGGCCCTGTACTGGAAAGAAGCGCTGATCTGGCCGCTATTCTGACCAATCTGAACATGAATGATCTGCTTTTCATTGATGAAATCCACAGAATGCCTGCCAGTGTGGAGGAAATACTCTATCCGGCCATGGAGGACTTCAACCTGGACCTGATTATCGGCCAGGGTCCGGGGGCCAGGACAGTAAAGATCGAGCTTGAACCCTTCACCCTGGTGGGGGCCACCACCAGGATCGGCCTGCTGACCTCTCCTCTTCGGGACCGTTTCGGTGTCATCTGCCGCCTGGATTTCTACAGCCCTCATGATCTGGCAGCCATAGTCAGCAGGGCGGCAGGGGTGTTCAAAATAGAAATTACCCGGGAAGGAGCCCTGGAAATCGGCAGAAGATCAAGAGGAACCCCAAGGATTGCCAACCGCCTGCTGCGCAGGGTGCGCGACTTTGCTCAGATGGCTGAAAAAAAAGGTATAGACGCTGAAACAGCTTCTGAAGCCCTGGACCGCATGGACGTAGATCCCCTGGGGCTGGACCAGATGGACCGCAGGATTCTGGAATGCATCATAGATCAGTTTTCAGGAGGGCCGGTGGGGGTAAAGACCCTGGCTGTGGCCTGTTCTGAAGAGGTCAGGACCCTGGAGGACATTTATGAGCCCTACCTGATCCAGTGTGGATTTCTGAAAAGAACCGCCAGAGGCCGGGTGGTCACTCCCAGGGCCTATAATCATATCAAGGTGAAGAAAAAGTACACGGATATGAAGGCCTGATGAATTATCCTGCCTGGACCGGTCTGCAATTCATGGATGTCTTGAAAAAACAGCCAGCAAACCCAGGCCGGCTGAAAGAAGAGTAAAAATGTCTGAATCAAGCCTGGAAGTTAAACTGATGGCCGGTACTCCTGAGCCCATGGCCCTTATCTATGCAGCCTTCAGGCAGTGCTACAGTCCCGGCTATGCCGGCGACCTCTGGCCCAGGCTGGTGCAGGGGGAGGTAAGCCCTGATGAGCAGGCCAGATTCATCACCATGGTCCTGGAATCAGGCCATGACAGCCCCCTGGAACATGTGAGCTATACCTTTGCGGTGCAGGGAGTCTCCCGGGCCCTGACCCATCAGCTGGTGCGGCACAGGATTGCCTCATATTCCCAGCAGAGTCAGCGATATGTGGATGAGGCCGGCTTTGACTACATACTGCCGCCCTCCCTGGCCAGAATCCCGGAGGCCAGAAGGATGTTTGAAGATTTTATGGCTCAGACCGCCAGTACATACAAAGAACTGCAGGATCTGCTCAAAAAGAGCGGCCGGGGAAAAAAGGCCAATGAAGACGCCAGGTTTGTTCTGCCTCAGGCTGCTGAGTCCAAGATTGTCTTCACCATGAACTGCCGGAGCCTGCTGCATTTTTTTGAGCTCAGGTGCTGTGAAAGGGCCCAGTGGGAAATAAGGCGCATGGCCTGGAAGATGCTTCACCTGTTAAGAGCTGAGCTGGGAGTGGTTTTTGAAAAGGCCGGGCCAAGGTGCGAAAGGCTGGGCTACTGTCCTGAAGGCCAAAAATTCACCTGCGGCAGGAAGCCCCTGAAGCCCTGATACCTGATTAATAGACCTTAGAACAGCGGCCCGGGCCATTGCCTGAGGAATGGTTCCACCATTGCCGTGTCCATCTGGATGTTGGACATCTCTAACCAGGACACCAGCCTGGCCACCAGGATAAACCATGTAACAACAGGACAGACAGCTATGATGGCTTTGTGGCGCAGGGGCTGACTGCTCCGGCTGATTTTTCTGAAAAACAGAATCAGGATGAGCAGGGCTAAGATATAAGCAGCTCCAGGCAGGGCCAGCCAGGAAAAGTCCAGTTCAGATCTGATCAAAAGACCTGTCCAGACACAGACCAGGGGAGACAGAGCGGCAAACAGCATGCCCCACCTGGCAACAAGGCTTAAAGCAAAGCGGTAGTAATCGCGCCCAAAATCATCTTCAGAGCGTCTGATAAGCAGATAAACCATGCTCAGGCCGGCGGCAGCGGCCATAGAGATCAGGCCGGCCTGGACCATTATGGAATAAAATATTGATTCTGGGCCGGGCAGAGTACTGGATATATTCATGACCATCCGGTAAAGGCTCCAGGCCAGTAAAGACAGAAAACCCAGCATGCCCGCAGTGCCTGCTGCTCCCAGGAGAAGATGAACTGCCTTGAATTGCCTGGTTTTTTTCCACAGGAGAGTGTAAAGGATCAGAAAGGCCGGAGAGATCAGGGGCAGGCCGGGCAGAATATCCTCAGACAGCCCTGGATTCATCAAGCCGGGGACTGTATCCGGCACAGTAAAGGCCTTAAAATATTCCGATCCAAGCCAGGCCGCTCCAGTGACCAGGGCCAGGGGCAGGGCCAGTATCACGCCAAGCCGGGATGTCTGCCAGGCCAGCTTGTCCATGAAGACCTTGCCGGTGATCAGGCCGGATATTTCCAGAAGCAGGGCCAGGGCAGGCACTGCAAAAGTGCAGCCCAGCACCATGATGGTCAAAGCAGCCGTGAGTCCGTTATAAAGGGTGAGTTCCAAAACCATTACTCCTTTGGACGGGTTTGTTTGCCCGGCTCAGTCTGAACTTATTCAAGCAGCGTAACAGGCTTGGCCTTTTTCATGGAAAGCAGGGCACAGGCGCCCCAGGGGCTGTTTTCTGGCTGAGGTAAGAAACAGGCCTGGAAAAAAGGCGCTGGGAGAGCCAGTCCCTGTGTCTCATGCAAACGGCTGAACCTGTTGCCAAGCAGCAGGCTTGAGGGCCTGAAAAGCCGGACAAGCTGCAGGGAATTTGCCTTAAAATTGCATGACAGGCAAGCATATTGTAGATGTCAAGTTCAGCTGCAGACCTAAACTGCATATGCTGCACCGGATCCATCTGCTGAACTGCTGCAGATGAATCCGGTGCTAACAGTCCGGCCCTTTCCAGGAAAGCAGGGCACAGGCTTTCAGGGCTTGTTTGCTGGCGGACGCAAGAAACAGGCTTAGAACAAACAGGCACTGGGAGAGCCGGTCCCCGTGCCTCATGCAAACGGCTGAACTGTTAAATCCCGAGTTGTTTCTGCTTCCGGAGCAGGCAAATATCTTGAAAAATATCATTTGATTACTTATTCTGAATTAAAAGAACCTCAAACTGTAACAGTCTGACCCTTTTTAAGGAAAGCAAGGCACCTCAGCGCTTGTTATTTTTGCAAGAAACAGAACTTAGAAAAACAAGCGCAGGCAGGGCCAGTCCCCTTCCGGGCGCCGCCTCCGGGCAGGAAGCCGTGCCCCTTGCAAATGGCTTAACTGTTACCTCAAATTTTGCCTGGACAGGCAATGGAGCTGAAAAATGAGTTGCAGAATGATGGTGCTGATTTTCTGTCTGGGGCTTATTTCAGGGTGCGCTGTTTACGGAGACGGACAGACTGCCCGTCTGCAGGAACAGATCCAGGATATCCGAAAGCAGGCATCTTCACAGGAAGCAGCCCTGGCAAAGCTTGACCAGCAGGTGGAAAGGCTAAATACAGCCCAGGAAAGGCTTCGCCGGGAAACCGCGGAAAGGCTCATGGATCTGGAACTGAGCCTTGAGCCGGTGAGCAATGCTCCAGGCCCGGCACCTGATGAGCAGGAATACAGTTTCAAAGCCCTGGCTGATGCAAGTGAGAGTCAGCCCATTCCTGAAGAACTTAAAAAAAAGCCTGAGTCTGAGCAGAAAACCCAGGCTGCTCCGGCAAAAGCCAATACTGCTGAGACTGATGACCAAACTGCCCAGGGGGTCTATAGAAAGGCTCTGGATCTGTATTATGAAGGCAAGGCCGAGCAGGCCAGGGAAGTTTTCAGCACCCTGATTCGGGAATATCCTTCCAGCTCGCTCCTGCCCAATGCCTGGTACTGGATGGGGGAAACATATTATATGGAAAAAAATTACCCCCAGGCCATTCTGACTTTCCGGCAGGTGCTGGAGAAATTTCCAGAAAGCTCCAAGGCTCCGGGCGTATTGCTCAAAATCGGCTATTCATATGAAGCCCTGAAAGATTTTCGCAATGCCATGTTTTATCTGGGCATCCTGGTCCAGGATTATCCGGAAGCTGATGTTGCCAGCAAGGCCCAGGAAAAGCTCAGACAACTGAAAAGCAAAACCTGACGGCAGCCAAGGTGACGCGATTCAGCAGAGAAGATCAGCTTTACGCCTGTCTGGCCCTGATCAAGGCCAGAAAGATGGGCCCAGTGACCTGGGGCAGAATACTCAGCCATTATGACTCGCCGGCCCAGGCCCTGCAGGACTTTGGTCAATGGGCAGAGGAAAAGCTGGTAAATTCCGGGCAGGTGGAACAGTTCAGGACCTGGAGCTGGGAAAAAGAGGTCCTGCTGGAAATGGAGATTATTCAGAAAAAGAGCCTTCAGGTGATCATCTGGCCGGACCAGGAATATCCGGATATGCTGAAGAGAATCAGCAACCCCCCGTTGATCCTCTATTACCGTGGAGACCCGGGGCTTTTGAAAAATCATTCTCTGGCCGTGGTAGGGTCAAGGATGAGTTCAGAATACGGGTTGCGCATGGCCTTTGAAATCTGCCGGGAAATGTCCAGGAAAGGGGTGACCATTGTATCCGGATTTGCCTCTGGCATAGACCGGCAGGCCCATCTCTCGGCACTGGACGGCCCGGGCGGAACTGCAGCAGTTCTGGGAACAGGCATTGATCTGGTTTATCCGGCCCGGAACACTGATCTGTGGAAAAGGATTGTTCAAAAAGGGCTGATCATCACAGAGTTTTTTCCCGGCACCAAGCCTGATCCTCAGAATTTTCCCTTTAGAAACAGGATCATCAGCGGCCTGTCCCTGGGAGTACTGGTGGTTCAGTCAGCCATGAAAAGCGGGAGTATGATAACGGCCCGACTGGCCCTGGACCAGAACAAAGAGGTTTTTGCCGTGCCCGGGGCGGTTAATATGGCCAATTACGACGGGTGCAACCATCTCATTAAGCAGGGTGCGCATCTGGTCCAGTCTGCAGAGGATATTCTGGAAGTTCTGGCTCCACTGGTCAGACATTCGGAAGGCTTCAGGCCTTTGGCCTTGTCCCGGGAGCAGGAGTCAGACCAGGAGCAGACCAGGATCCCTGAAGACCTGAGTTCTGAGGAGGAAGCTCTAATCAGGCTGTTGACCCGGGACCATCCCAGGCATATTGATGAACTTACCAGGAGCTCGGGATGTTTAAGCCACCAGGTGAGTCAGACTCTGGTCAAGCTGGAGATAAAAGGTCTGATCAGAAGAAGGCCGGGCATGTTTTATGTTCTGGCCTGATGTTCAAGCTGTCCAGCATGTTGCTGACAAAATCCCGCTGATATGAAGTTGCCCTGCAAGAAACAGGTTTAGAAAATCAAGCGCTGGGAGAGTCGGTCCCGGTGCCTCATGCAAATGGCTGAACTGCTACCAAGCAGGGATGTTATGGTTTTTGAGATAAGTCCGGTATGATCAGAGCATTATCTCAGCTTTTTCATAAGGGCTTCAGGCTGTTGAATCTGGAACAAGAAATCCTGACCCTCAGGACCAAAGCAAGGGGAGGTGTGCATTGCAGAAAATACCTGTCAACCTGGCCAAAGCGGGTATGGTCCTGGAAAAGTCCGTGCTCAGGGACAACGGCCTGGTGCTGGTGGCCCAGGGCACCGAGATCAGCGAAGCCCTTCTGAACAGGCTGGAGAATATGGGAGTGGAGTGGATAACTGTAGAGGGTGCCCCGGTGGAGATGGAAGGCATGGCTCCTCCCAAGACCTATGAACAGCGCATGCAGGAAATGGATCACTTGTTCAGAAGATACAAAAATGACAAATGGATGGACAGCATGAAAAGTTTTCTCAAGTCCTATTTCAGGCGGAAGGCAGAAATGGAGAACAGGGAATCCGGCCGTGCTGCTGAGGCTGGGACAGGTTCGGATCAACATCAAGAGCAGCTCTGATGCAGGACTTATACACTGAAAACAAGAAAAGGATTCTGTCGGTCAAGGATCTGCCCACCCTGCCAACGGTTCTGGATCAGGTGACCCAGCTGGTGCAGGACCCCAGCTCCTCCACGGATCAGATAGCCAAAGTCATTTCTCAGGACCAGGTGCTTTCGGCCAAAGTTCTGAAAATGGTAAATTCCCCCATATACGGTTTTCCCAGAAGAATCAGCACCATCCAGCATGCCCTGGTGCTGCTGGGGTTCAATGTGATCCGGGGGCTTATCATCAGCACCTCGGTATTTGATATAATGGCTGAATCCATGATGGGTCTCTGGGAGCACAGTCTCGGCTGTGCCGTGGCCTGCAACCAGATAGCCAAACAGGCAGGATTCAAGGATCCGGAAGAGTATTCTGTGGCCGGGCTGCTGCACGATCTGGGCAAGGTGGTCAGCGTGGTTCAGCTGCCGGAGGTCAAGGCTGAGGTGGATACCCTGGTGGCTGAAAAGGACCTGAACTATTACGAGGCAGAAAAAGAGGTCATGGGTTTTTCCCATGACCGGATCAATGCCTGGCTGGCTGACTACTGGAACCTCCCTCTGCGCTTGAGGGAAGGACTGGTCTGGCATCACCGGCCCAAGTCAGCCCAGCATCATCCGGATATGGCCTGTGTGGTGCACCTGGGGAATTTTATGGCCAGGGTTTTTCAGGTGGGCAACAGCGGGGATGACCAGATCAGCTATCTGAATGGATATGTATTCAAGGTGCTTCAGTTAAACAAGACCCATCTCATCAGGGTCCTGGACGCTCTGGACAGGGAATTTTCCGAGCTGACCGGATTCAGGCCTGATGCCTGACCAGCGGAGCAGGACATGAAAACGGAAAAACATTTTTTTCTGATTTCGGACAATGCTGAGCTTTATCAGAGCCTCAAGGACATCTGCCCTTATGTTCAGTGGACAGTATTTGAAAGGGGCAGAGGGGCTATTGAACTGATTTTCAACAATCCTCCGGATCTGCTCATAGTGGACAACAAGCTCTCTGATCTGGGGGGCATGGAGCTCATCAGGATATTCAAAAGTGAAAATGTTTACCGGCAGGTACCTGTGATTATCTGTCTTGATCCCGAAGATATAACCCCTGATCTGAATCTGACGGAGATTGAGGTGGATGATTTTGTCATGAAACCTCTGGATCGGGAGCTGACCAGGATCCGCTTGAATCTTGTTCTGGCCAGAGCGGCCTGGGAGCTGGACGCCAGCCCCCTGACCAAACTGCCAGGGAATACATCCATTATCCATAAGATTCAGGATATGATGGACAGGAAGCAGGATTTTGCCATGGCCTATGCTGATCTGGACAACTTCAAGTCCTATAATGACAAGTACGGTTTTTCCCGGGGGGATGAAATCCTGATGATGACGGCCAGGATCATGGTCAACACCATCAGGGCCTTTGCCGGGATGGAGTCCTTTGTGGGGCATATCGGGGGAGATGACTTTGTGTTTATGGTGCCCCCGGAACACGCTGAAAATGTCTGTCAGATGCTGATCCGCAATTTTGATGAAATTGTTCCCAATTTTTACGACCAGGAAGACCGCCAGCAGGGATTTATCCGTTCCACTGACAGACAGGGCAATATCCAGGATTTTCCATTGATGAGCGTATCAATTGCTGTGGTCTTCAACCAGGACGGAGAGCTGACTCATTACGGTCAGGCTTCTGAAATCGCCATGAACCTGAAAAAGATAGCCAAAAAAGAACCCGGCAGCAGTTATGTCATGGACCGCAGAAAATCAGCCTGACAATATCCAGGCTTTTCTGGCCTGGCTGGACATTGAAAAAGGCAGTTCAGGCGCTACCCTGGCCGGCTACGGCCGTGATCTGAGCCAGTTTGAAGACTTTCTCAATACTCTGGACAAGTCCTGTGACCGCCCGGCTGAAGTTGTCCGCCAGGATATTCACGGCTTTCTTGTATATCTGCATGAAATAAACCAGTCCAAATCATCCATGGCCAGGAAACTTTCCTCTCTTCGCTCTTTTTTCAGATATCTGCTCAAGAACAAAGAGATCAGCACTGACCCCTGTCAGGGGGTGAAGAATCCCAGGCAGGACAGGCCCCAGCCAGAATTTCTGAATGTGGATCAGGCCACCGGGCTGATGAAAGTTGAGGAACCATCACCCAGAGGATTGAGGGACATGGCCCTGGCCGAACTTCTTTATGGTTCCGGGCTGCGGGTCAGCGAGGCTGTGGGCCTGGATATTGACGACCTGGATTCAGGGCAGAAAATGGTCCGGGTCATGGGTAAGGGGGGTAAAGAGCGGTTAGCTCCGCTTACTGCTCCGGCTGTGGAATGCCTTGGAAAGTACCTGGCCCAGAGACACGCCTTTAACCCTGATTTCAAAGAAAAGGCTCTTTTTCTGGGCATGAGGGGCAAAAGACTGAACCGCAGGGAAGCGGTGAGAATAATGCACAGACTTTCCAGCCTGGCAAGTCTGCCGCAGGGCATAAGCCCGCATGCCCTGAGACACAGTTTCGCCACCCATCTGCTCCAGGCCGGGGCTGATCTGCGAAGCGTTCAGGAGCTTCTGGGACACAGCAGGATATCCACCACCCAGCGCTATACCCACCTGAACCTTGAAGAAGTGACCCGGATCTATGACAGATCCCATCCCAGAGGGGGAGGTAAAAAATAATCAGCCCTGTGCCGGTTCCCGGGACAATGCTTTTACCAATAAATGATTCGTAACCATTCAGGGGGCCCGGAAACCGGCATGGGCACAGCCCCCGTACGCTGGACGCAAGCAATGGCCTTTTAGCTCCCCTGGATGGCTGCAATGATTTGACTGCAAAAACTCGTTTTTGCAGTCACAGGACTCAGGAAACAGGAGTCAGAGGTCGGTAAAAAACAAAGACCTGGAAAAACAGGCTCTGGGAGAGCCGGTCCCCCTTCGGGCTGAACGCCTCCGGCCAGGAAGCCGTGTCACATGCAAATGGCTAAACTGTTTCATGAATAGATGAATAACAGAGCAAAATGGTTATGCAGCAAGATCCCAAAAAAAGGAAAACCGCGCACATGGATTTTACGGAAAAGGAAAAAGAGATATTACAGATTATTCAGGCTGACCTGCCTGATTCTGCCGAGCCTTTTGCCTGTATCGCCAGGCAGGTGGGGGTGGATGAAGATCAGGTTCTGGACCTGCTCAGGCGGCTTAAGGCAAGCGGCTGTATCCGCAGATTCGGGGCTACTTTGCGTCATCAGCAGGCTGGATACGGATTTAACGCCATGGTGGCCTGGTATGTGGATGAAGGCAGGGATATCCAGGCCGTT
>CAZHCY010000009.1:0-18763 GCA_964531185.1 uncultured Desulfovibrionales bacterium
TCCCCTGGGTGGATAAACCTGTTTTTTATGTTCAAAGCAAACCTGAGTCTGTATCCTCCGGTATGGGGACTGTCCCCATGCCGGTTTCCGCGCCCCCTGAATGGGGTTACAAATTTTTGAAAATTTTTCCCGGTACCCATGATAATAAACCTGCAGTCTGCGGAAAAGGAGGAATCCTGCAAATACATGAGTACCGGGTATTAATGAGCCGACTTACCGAAAACCAGACATGCACGCCAAATAAGGGGGCACAGACCTTATGAATCAGACAGGCCCGGGGGAGTCATTTCCTGGCTCTTTCAATTATATCCATAAGGGCTTTATAGGAGGTTGAAAGGCTTTCCGGAAAGTCAGCATCATTCACAAGTTCTTTGACCATTTCTGTCCCATATATGAGCATTCTGATCTGAACTTTGCCGTCTCTGGTAAAAGTATTCACGAATTTAGGCATCAGAGTGGCCCTTTCAGGATTAGAGTGCAGGCTGGGCCCGGCCTTTTTGGGCTTACAGATCTGAATCATGTGCAGATCAAAATCATCAGGCAGCTCAACACCATGGCGTCCTAAAGTGTCAGCCATGTACATATTTTCTTCGTTGTGCATGACAAAGCCTGCTTTTTCAGCCTCTTTTCTAAGCGCATCAAGGAAATCATCCATTTTCTTGTCAGTCTCTGCTGCATAAATTCCGGTTTCCATTATTCTCCTCTGTGTATAAGGTTAAAGTTTTAACAAACAGGACTTTTTGTAACAGTTTAGCCATTTGCATGAGGCACGGCTTCCTGCCCGGAGGCATACAGCCCGCAAGGGGACCGGCTCTCCCAGCGCTTGTTTTTCCAAGTCTGTTTCCTGCATAAATAAAAAACTGGCCCTGGGGTGCTTTGCTTTCCTTTCCGGATATTCTCCTGAGTGTCATGCCTTGCTCAGTCCCGGAGTACCTCTTGAGGCAGAAGATTGAGTTTTTTCCGCCTGCTCCTCTCTGGGGCCGAAAATCAAGTCTGAAAACTTCACATACCAGGCAGCTGACTGAACCTGGACAATATAGGCAATGGCTATAACCAGGGCAGCGCTGGAACCTTCAGATCCAAAGGCATTGATGGCTATGGCCAGGGCAATGGACAGATTGCGCATTACTGAGCCGTAGACCAGGGCAATGGCATCTCCTCTGGGCAGAAATTTTTTGCCCACAATTGTGCTCAGCCCGTAATTAAAAGCATACAGAATGAACAGGGGAATCAGGATATACAAAAGAAGACCCGGGGATTCGGCAATGGTTTCAGCCTTGAGAGCCAGGGCGATGAAAACTATCCCCAGCACTCCCATGGTGGACAGGGCTGGAAACCTGGGAGCCCACTGCTTTTGAAAACCTTTCTGCCCGTACCGGCGCACAAGTACCTGCTGGGTTATAAATCCGGCCAGCATGGGAATAAACACTATGATCAGAATCTGCTTCATTACTGCGGCAATACTCACCTCAATGGCCGTGCCCATGAGAAATCTGGTATAAAATGGTGTGGCCAGGGAACCCAGAGTCAGCCCGATGACCACTAACTTCACTGCTGCTTCCATATTTCCTCTGGCAAATCCGGTCCAGGAAATGGTCATTCCGCTGGTGGGCACCAGCCCGGCCAGAAGCATGCCCAGGGCCATATATGGATTGTCCTGGAAAAATATGAGCCCCAACCCGAAAGCCACAAAAGGAACCACGCAAAAGTTTATGAGCTGGGTCAAAACCTGAGTTTTGCTGTCGCCTCCCTCAAATACCTTTTTGATTTTCAAGTTGACCATCATGGGATAGACCATGAGAAAAGTGAAAGGAATAATCAGACCTTTCATCCCAGATGTATCTGCCAGGGTTCCGTAGAGGAAACCCGCAATCATCATAAATGGAATGGCCAGGATCAGATTTTTGTTGATCCAGGAAAAAAGCTTCCACATAACAATCCCCCCCTGATTTATGACTCCATGTTCTGTTCACCTGAATTATTTTCCAGGTCCTGGTTCATGTCTTAATCAAATGGAAAGCAAGGCTGATGCCAGCCCTGAAAAGGCATTGCAGGCAGGGCAGAGAAGGGAAGCGTAACGTTACTTGCGGCACAGGTAACGCTACCCTGAGCAAGGTAACGTTTCTTGAGCTATATTCAGGGAGCAGGGAATCCGCTGGAAGCAGAACTTCTGGGTGGTTTGCGGCCGGATTAAGCTTGAAATGCAAAACCCTGGGCTGGTCTTAAGGCTTTTGCAGCAGCCTCAGCCATTTGCATAAGGCACGGTTTTCTGTCCGGAGGCATACAGCCCGAAGGGGGACCGGCTCTCCCGGCGCCTGTTTTTCCAAGTCTGTTTCTTGCAATAAAAAACAAATGCCGGGGTGCCTTGCTTTCCTGAAAAAGGCCTGAGACTGTTACATGCTTTTTGATCTATCGAGGCCACCGGCCCCTGTCAGGGAACGGTACCCGGCTCAGTTCCTGTTCCCTTGAAAAATGCCGGCTTACCCAGGCCGGCTCTTAAAAAAAGGACAAAAGATATTGTGATTTAGAGGTTCTGCCAGAAATACCCGGGGCATTGCCCGGAACCGGGCCTGACTGCACAGGACACTGATGTCTCTGGCCAGCCCGGTATCTCTGGTGCTCTCCTGGTTTGCAGGCCCAGAACTTCATCACCAGACAAAGAGCCTGGGAAAATACCGGCATAAACTATTGGCTGCTTTCTGCTGCAGCCAGATCCACCGGCTCAAACCCCAGGTCTGAAAGGACAAGGTTTAATTTCTGGACATGAACCGGCTTGATCAGGTAGGCATCAGCCCCGCCGTCATACATGGCCCGATGAACATTCTCTTTATCCCCCAGCGCGGTCAACATGACAACTCGAACTTTTTCCGAATCAGGAACTCCCTGGGACTTTTCAAAATCCCTGATCTGATCCAGGGCTTCCAGGCCGTCCATTTCCGGCATCATGATATCCAGCAGGACCAGGTCATAAGGACTGCCCTTGGTCCATGCCCTGCGGAAAGCAAGCACAGCCTCCTTTCCATCCACAGCTTCATGACATACGCCATAGGACTTCATCATTTTCTGCAGAACCATTCTGCTGTAGTACTGATCTTCCACAATGAGTATGTTCATCCCCTGTCCTCCTTTTACAAATGAATATTGACTCAGAAGACAACTTCAGTACCTATTCCTCCTTTGGTGAAAATCTCCAGGATGATGGAGTTCTCCACCCGGCCGTCAATGATATGGGCCTTTTTCACCCCGTCTTCCAGGGCTTCAATACAGCATTTGAGCTTGGGAATCATTCCTCCGGAAGCTGTTCCGGACTCAATAATATCCACCGCCTGCCTGCGGGTCAGGCTGGAAATCACTTCTCCTGTCCCGGCCTTGACCCCTTCCACATCAGTAAGCAGAATCAGTTTTCTGGCTTTCAGGGCCGAAGCTGCGGCAGCTGCTACTGAATCAGCATTGATATTGTAGGTCTCGCCCTGTTCATCCACGCCCACCGGAGCTATGATGGGGATAAATCCTTCAGCCTGAACCGCTCTGATCAAAGAGGTATCAATATGCATCACTTCACCCACCTTGCCCAGATCAATGATCTCCGGAGGGGCATTCCTGCGGTCCACCACCATTTCCATCTTTCTGGCCATGATGGTCCGGCCGTCTTTGCCGGACAGCCCCACAGCCCGCCCTCCGTTCAGATTAACCAGATTGACGATCTCTTTGTTTACCTTGCCCACCAGCACCATTTCCACCACATCCATGGTGGCCTGATCAGTCACTCTCAGACCCTGTCTGAACTGACAGGAAATGCCCAGCTGCTCCATCATCCTTCCGATCTGAGGACCTCCCCCATGCACAATAACCGGATTAATGCCTGTGTATTTTAAAAGGATTACATTCAGAGCAAAGCTTTGTTTCAGATTTTCATCTATCATGGCGTTGCCGCCGTATTTGATGACTACTGTCTGGCCATAGAATTTTCTGATATAGGGCATGGCCTCCAGCAGAATCCTGGCCTTGAACTCAGGGCTGTGAGATAATGATTCCTGCATTTTACAACCTTATGGCAACAGTTCAGCCGTTTGAATGTGGCACAGGGACCGGCTCTCCCAGCGCTTGTTTTTTAAGCCTGTGTTTACATCAACCAAAAAAACAGGCGCAGGGGTGCCCTTCTTTCCTGAAAAAAGGGCTGAACTGTTACTTAGAATTGGATAACCGGTAAAACCAGCAGCTTAAGCAAAGACCTCTTTTTGGCTTTTTGCCATTGCGGACACTCAGTTCAAAAGCATAATGCTCTCCAGGTGCGCCCGGTTGGGACGCCTACAGAATATATCTGCTCAGGTCCTTGTCCGCCTGCACATCCTTTAGCTGCTCCAGGACATAATCTTTATCCACCAGAATTTTCCGGCCCGACATTTCAGGGGCCTTAAAGGACAGATCCTGCAAAAGCTTTTCCATTATGGTATAGAGCCGCCTGGCACCAATATTCTCTGTTTCATCGTTCACATTCTGGGCAAAAGAGGCCATTTCCTGCAGAGAATCATCAGAAAAATCCAGAGTTATGCCTTCGGTTTCCAGAAGGGCTTTATACTGCTTGGTCAAAGCATTTTGAGGCTCAGTAAGGATGCGGTAAAAGTCCTCACTGGTCAGGGCTGTAAGCTCCACCCGGAGGGGGAAGCGTCCCTGCAGTTCAGGCACCAGATCTGAGGGTTTGGAGTAATGAAAAGCCCCTGCAGCAATGAACAGAATATGGTCAGTGCGGATCATGCCGTATTTGGTATTTATCACGCATCCTTCCACCACCGGCAGCAGGTCTCTCTGGACCCCTTCTCTGGATACTTCAGCCTTGCTGCCCTTGTCTCCACCGCAGACCTTGTCAATCTCATCAATAAAGACTATGCCGCTTTGTTCCACTCTCTCTCTGGCAATCTCGGTGACCTTGTCCATATCCACCAGTCGTTCTGTTTCTTCCTGGACAAGGATCTCATAGGCATTTTTAACCTTGACCTTTTTGGTCTTGGTTTTTTTGGGGAACACCCGGCTGAACATGTCCCTGAACTGCATTTCCATGTCTTCCATCCCGGGCATGGCCATGATTTCCACATTGGCACCGCTTTGAACATCTATCTGAACGACCCTGTCGTCCAGCTTGCCTTCCCTCCACAGCTTGCGCAGCTTTTCCCTGGTCTTATCCCGGGGCTGGGCCTCAGTCTCGGCTGGTGTCTGCACCTGCTCCTGATATTTAAGTCCGGCCTGCTCCTTGACTTCTTCTTGAGCCCGGGAAGAACCCTGTCCCCGGCCGGCAGGCAGAAGCAGATCCAGAAGTCTTTCCTCTGCATTGTTTTCAGCCCGGCTCTGAACTTTGGCTCTCTCCTCGTCCCGGACCATATTGATTCCAATCTCCATCAGATCCCGGATCATGGATTCCACATCACGGCCCACATAACCCACTTCTGTAAACTTTGTGGCCTCCACCTTGAAAAAGGGAGAACCGGCAAGCTTGGCCAGTCTTCTGGCAATTTCTGTCTTGCCCACGCCTGTGGGACCAATCATGATTATATTTTTGGGAGCGATTTCTTCCCGCAGTTCCGGATCAAGCTGCTGCCTTCGCCACCTGTTGCGCAGGGCAATGGCGGTCATGCGCTTGGCATCTTTCTGTCCAACAATGAACTTGTCCAGTTCTGAAACAATCTCCCTCGGGGTCAGCGTTGTGCTCATTAAATCAATCCTTTCAGTCAATTTTTTCCAAAACAATATTGTCATTGGTATACACGCAAATATCAGCAGCAATGCGCATGGCCTTTTCCGCAATATCCGCGGCAGACATGGATGTATGGTCGACCATGGCCCTGGCTGCAGCCAGGGCATAGGGACCTCCGGACCCGATGGCTGCCACACCGTGATCAGGTTCAATCACATCGCCGTTGCCGCTGATAATCAGAACATTATTCTTGTCCGCCACCAGAAGCATGGCTTCCAGCCGGCGCAGATACTTATCCATCCGCCATTCCTTGGCCAGTTCCACGCTGGCTCTTAAAAGATTTCCCCTGTATTCCTCCAGCCTGGCCTCAAACCTCTCAAAAAGAGTAAAGGCATCAGCAGTAGCCCCGGCAAATCCGGCTATGACCTGGTCTTTATACATCCTTCTCACCTTGCGGGCGGTATGCTTCATAACCAGACCCTGTCCAAAGGTGACCTGTCCGTCACCGGCCATGGCCACTTCATGATTGTGTTTTATGGCCAGAATCGTGGTACCTTCAAGTTCCATTATATCCTCATTTATATGTTTTGTATTTGCAATACAGCAGATTATATTCAAACTCAGGCCTCAATCAGCTCTGACATCCTGCCTGGGGCAGCATGCATATGATTCGCCTGGATTACTAACCCAACCTGAAACACTAATCAATTGACAATTACAACATCAGTCCTGAGCATATCCACGCTGTCCCCGGCTCCTTTTCTTCATTCCTCATTCTCTTAGCCCTCTTCTTACAAGTAACTAGAATTGGATGATCAGCAAATTCAGCGCCTTACGGAAAATCCCTTTTTGGCTTTTTTGCGAGCCCGGACATTCAATTCCGGACAGTTACTTATAGGTTCGGTCTCGGGCCGCCCGGGTGAGACGCTTCTCAATCCCGGCATTCCAGCATTTCTCTTATCTACGCGTTCCCCGTTCAGGGTTAATATACTGGTTAACCGACAATCATTCCTCACTCTTTCCGCCCTCTGACCTCTGCCCTCTGACCTCTGACCTCTGACCTCTGACCTCTGACCTCTGACCTCTGACCTCTGCCCTCTGACCTCCGCCTTAGGCCTGGTCCAGAATATTTCTGACCTTGTTCAGAAGAACTTCCAGATTATATGGTTTGGAGATAAAGCCTGAAATTTTGAAATCCTCTGGACGGGCAGCCATGGGGTGGTTCAGGTATCCGCTGGCCACCAGAATCCTGACACCGGGATGAGTGCTGACAAGTTTTCTGGAACATTCCTCACCACCCATGCCCGGCATGCCCAGGTCCATAATCACCAAATCAATATCGTCTGACTGGTACACCTTTAAGGCTTCTTCCCCTGAGGCAGCCCCAACAGCCTTGTACCCGTAAGATTCCAGCATTTCCATGGTCACCTCCCGGATATCATCCTCATCATCCACCACCAGGACCTTCTCCCTGCCGGCCGGTGCCCGGCCGGGAATTTGCTCAGCCTCTTTTTCAGCTTCAGCCTGAACGTTTTCGTCAGCCGGGGGCAGGAGAATGGAAAACTCGGTCCCCTCCCCTGGTTTGCTGAAACAGAATATGTGGCCGCTGTGTTTTTTTATTATTCCATAGACTGTGGGCAGCCCGAGGCCGGTGCCTTTTCCCTGTTCCTTGGTGGTGTAGAAGGGATCATACATCTTATCCATGGTCTGTTCATCCATGCCTGAACCATTGTCTTTGACCTGCACCAGCACATGGGTTCCTGCTTCTGCTCCGGGATAACGCTCATCATGACCATCCAGCTCAATCCTGGCAGTGGATATAACAATCCGGCCGGTGCCGGTTATGGCGTCAGCTGCGTTTTTGACAAGATTCATGACCACCAGTTCCATCTGCTGTTGGTCAGCATAGATATTCCCTGCTCCCTGATCCAGATCCTCCGCAAGTTCCAGCATCCTGGGCAGGGTATGGCGCATGATCCTGATCTCCCTGGACACCAGGTCGTTAATATCCACAATTGTCAGTTCCGGGTCCACCTTCCTGCTGAAAGTCAGGATGCCCCGCACCAGACTGACCCCCCGGCGGACCAGGTCAATAATCCTTGCACATCCTTTGCTGACGTTCGGGTTATATCCATGGGTCCTCTCCATCATCTGGGCCTGACCGGATATGGCCTGCAGAATATTATTGAAATCATGAGCTATTCCCCCGGCCAGCACACCCACAGCTTCCATTTTTCTGGCCTGGTGCAGTTCTTTTTCCATGCGCCGGTTTTCTTCTTCCTGGCGCTCTTTCTCGGTCATATCCTTGAGAAAACAGACCACCCGGCCGTCAGGCATGGGAGAATAGATAAATTCCACCTGCATGTAATCACCCTGTCTGCCTTTGATGGCTGCTTTGCCGGCCACTTTCTCGCCCAGCATGGCCCGCCGCCAGTCATTATTAAGACTATTCAGGGATTCCTGATCCCAGGCAATGGAGGCCAGCCAGGACGCCAGGCAAGTGATATTCCTGACAGACCAGCCCGTAAGAGTGGTGAACTGTTCATTGACATCCAGTACCTTGCCCTGCCTGTCCATGACCATCTGGGCCAGGGGAGAGCTCTCAAACAGGGAGTAGATCAGCAGCCTCTCCTTTTCCAGAGACTTCTCAGTCTTTTTCAGCCTGGTAATGTCCGAACCTGTGTAAATAATCCACTCCAGGCAGGACTTTTGATCAAAAATCAGTCTGCTGTGCCAGAGGATATCCAGTTTTTTTCTGTCTCGGGTCAGGATGCTCATTTCTTCGCCTTCCACCACATGCCCCTTTTTGTGGCGCTGAAAAAGATTTTTTACCATCCTGGCCTTGCTTGAAGGAAGCAGGTCCCAGATATATCTGTTGATCACTTCCTCCCGCCTGAAGCCGGTCAGATCGCACAGGTGCCTGTTGACCATGGATGCCCTGCCCTGGCTGTCCACAACCACCACAATAACGCTTAAGGATTCAAAAAGACTGGCAATAAAATCCTTCTGCTGCTGGATGGAATTCATCATCCTGGCCACGGCCCGGCTCAGATATGTAAATTCGGCCACTCCTCTGTATTCAGGCGGCTTTTCCTGTCTCACCCTGTTGATTATCCTGGTCAGCGGCCTGGAAACATTGACCACCACCAGAATCAGGATAAATACTATCCCTGCGCAGAGGATTCCCACCACTCCAAGGTAGACATGCCTGAGTCCCTGAACCATGCTCTGATAATGGCGCACATTTTGAAGCAGGATAATTTCCCAGTCCCAGGGCTCAAAATTTATCTGTCCGGCAATGAATTCCTGTCCATCAATACTGACCATGGAAATTACAGGCAGGTTTTCAGTTCTTGTGCTGATCCTGTCTTGATCAAAGGGCAGGTCATGGACCAGGGCGGGCGTTTCCCCGTTCTCCAGAATTACTCCGGAAAGATCGTGGGTTTCCATATAATCTTCAATGCCGGCCAGGGTCCTGGCCTTGACAATGGAATGGTTCAGCCTGGATCCAGCATTGATCAGCAGAAAATCCTCGAAATTGCTGTGGCAGATTTCAAAGACATTGCCTGACATCCAGTGCATCTTTTCCTGCATATGCTGCTGAATCATACTTTCCACCGTGCCGATGGTCAGCTTGTGCAGCAGCCAGGCCACCCCAATCAGGCCAATAATCAAAGGAACCAGCAGCCTGGTGAATATGCTCTGCCAGGGGCTGGTCTTTTCATCTTTCATAGTTGATCCAGGGCTGGGATGTGGACAGACTTGGCGGCCAGACAATTTCCTGCTCCTGGCCGCGCCACTGAATGGTGAAAGCTGAATGGCGCATCTGGCCTCCCTTGCTGTTCACCCCGTATCTGCCCAGAATGGTGAACGCATTGTTTTCCATGAGCACTTTGCGCAGCTTTTCCTTATCAAGCTCCCCGGTCTTGTCCAGGGCCGAGGCCATGAGCTGGCCGGCAGCATAGGCTGTGGCCGCGTGGTAACCGGGCCTCTGGCCGTATGTCTTTTGAAAGTCTGCATTGAATCTGTGGACTCCAGGATAGACCAGACCGGAATGATAAATCCAGGGGGCTGTGGAAAAGGTATTCTCGGCCAGATCACCGAGTTCCTGCAAATAATCCCTGCTGACCGGCCCCACAGCGGCATAATAGGCCGCAGGATCCCAGTCAGCCTCATCCAGGGCCCTGCGCATCAAAACAGCTTCCCTCAAATATCCAAACATCATTACGGACCTGGCCCGGTTTTGCCTGGCCCTGAGCACAGCATTGAGATAAAGAGCTGCATCCGTTCCCATCTGTTCAAAAAGGACCACATCCAGCCCCAGCCTCCTTGCCCATTTCCTGGCTCCTTGAGCTGAACTGGCAGGGAAAATCCCTTCAGAGTAAAATATGGCCAGCTGATTAATGTCCTTGATGGACATAATCTCCAGAAAACCCTGACTGTAAAAGTCCGCAGGAGTATAAAGGCCAAATAGATACTGGTAGCCCTGTTCCCACAGAGAAGGGGCTGAAGCCCCTGAGGCCAGGACAGGAACCCGGTGCTTTTCAAAAAGAGGAGCCACCTTTTCAGTCTGCTGGCTGGAATAAGGGGCAAAAACCAGATCAATGCCGTCTCCTTCCAGCATATCCGTGTAATGCTTCTGCAGAAGTTCCAGATCTCCACGGTTATCCAGTATTCTCACTTCTACAGGCCTGCCCAGTACACCCCCAAGTTCATTGGCGTGTTTTTCCCAGAGCAGAAAACCTTTCTTCTGCATTGCAGACATAACCCGGTAGGATCCGCTGAGATCCAGACTGACTCCAAAGACAACGGGATGCAGCCCGTCAGATTCAGCTCGCGCAGATTTGTTGTTCAGCCCTGCACATAAAACCAGAACACATGAAATAAAAATGAGCCTTAGCGTTTTTATGGTGTGCATATTCTGCCTCGTCCACCAGGGGAGCATTACCTGTTTGGAAATTTCGAGATAAATCAGGAAATTCAGGTCAGGCACAGGGACTGTCCCTGGCTTCTGGACAGTCCCCTGGGTGGATAAACCTGTTTTTAATATTCAAAGCAAACCTGGGTCTTTATCATTTACAGACCGGCAATTCACCCTCCACCGGGCCTCTGCCTGGTTTTTCATGTTTTTTACGGCAATAAAAACGCACCAGTTCAGCCTTTTTTATGGAAAGCAGGACACAGGCACCCCAGCGCCTGATTTTTTGTTGATGTAAGAAACAGGCTTAAAAAAACAAGCCCTGGCAAAGCCGGTGCCTGAGCCTCATGCAGATGGCTGAACTGCTACTTTTCTAAATCCAAAGAAGACCAGGCCGTGACAATTTCAGTACGGTTCCGCCCGTTCTGTTTGGCTTTGTACATGGCCTGATCGCTTCTCTTGAGCAGATGGTCAAAATCCTCATCCGGAACAAGACTGCTGACTCCAAAACTTGCAGTAACGGTTCCGGCTTCTTCAAAATCAGCAGTCATTATTTTCAGCCTCAGTTTTTCAGCCAGCTGCCAGGCCCCTTTGCTGTCAGTAAAGGGGCAGACAATGATAAACTCTTCTCCCCCCCATCTGCCCAGGGAATCAACCCTTCTGATATTGCTCCGGAGAAGTTCGGCAACCTTCACCAGCACCATATCCCCGGTCTGATGGCCCAGGGTATCGTTTATTATTTTGAATTTATCTATGTCCAGCAGAATCAGGGATAAAGGTTCTCCTGACCGGGAGGCCCTCAGGATTTCCTCATCCAGGATGGCTTCCATCTTCATCCTGTTATACGCTTCAGTCAAACTGTCTGTGGTGGACAGTCTCTCCAGTTCCTGATTCTTGATTTCCAGATCCTTGCGGGCTCTGGCTATGGTGCTGTTCAGCAGATGCAGCTTTCTGTTCCAGTATAGAAAAAATGTAATCAGAAACAGGGAGCCAAGTCCTATCTGCCAGACCAGGGTATAGTCCATGCCCTGTTCGTATCTGATGGAAATCCAGTTGCGCACCACCCGGTCCACATCCTGGGGGTTGAGATGGCTGATGGCCTTGTCCATCACATCCCTGAGCAAGGGTTCCCCGGGATTGACCCCCAGCCTGAAAAACTCCTTGTAAGGGGTCTGTCCCACGATTTTCAGACTGTAAAGTCCCAGCTCATGCAGCCTGGAACTGAGCAGATGCAGATTGCCCAGGGCAAAATCCAGCTTTCCCCGGTCAATATCCTGCAGCATGCCTTCCGAATCCTGGTAGAATTTTAACTCCAGCCCTGGATAATTGCCCTTGATATATTCCAATGCAGGATCATCCTGGGTGATCCCCACCCTGCTGCCGGCCAGGGAAGCCATATCCGTGACATAAGCCTGCTGATTCCTGGAGACGATTACTGTAATGGACTCCAGATATGGTTTGCTGACCAGAATATCGCCCTGTTCATCAGCCGGAAACTTCTGGACTGCGGCAATCATGTCACACCGGCCGTTTCTGAACATCTCCAGACTTTCTGCCCAGGAATCAGTGGGACGGGCCTGAAAATCAAGGCCTGTTTTTATACTCAGAAGTTCCATGATTCCGGCTGCCATTCCGGTATACCGGCCTGTTTTTCTGTCCAGCTGTTCAAACGGGGACCAGTCCGGATTAACACACAGGGAAACAGCTTCTTTGTCTTGGATATACTCCTGCTCTGTCCTGCTCAGGGGCAGGCCGGATCCTCTTGCTGAAATTTCCTGCCTGAGCCATCTGTCTCTCAGCCTGTCCAGTTCCTCAACACTGACCGTATCCATGGCCTTTTCAAGGATGCCAAGAAGCACTTCCCTGTCCCTGCTCACTCCTATGGAAACCGATGAACTTTCCAGATCAGCAGCATCAGTAATGGGAATTGTATCCAGGTCCGACAAAAAGTATTTATTGATCAAATGATCAAATACCGCCTTTTCAGAAAGGGCTGCATCCACTGCTTCCGAGGAAACCGCCTTGAGACAGGCCAAAGGGTTGTCAAAGGGAATCACATTGATGCCGGGAAAGTTTTTTTCCAGGATCTCCTGATAATAGAAATTCTGCGGCACAGCCACCCTTTTGCCGGCCAGATCCCTTATGCCGGTGAACTGGTTTCTTTTTTCCCGCCTGACCACAATCCCGGAAATAATATCAAAATAAGGCCTGGTAAAAGCTATGAACTCCTCCCTGTCCTCTGTTCTGACCACATCGCACAGGATATCCAGCTCTTTGGTCTTCAGCATGTTCATGAACTCATTCCAGCTGGGACCGGATACAAATTCCAGTTCAACTCCCATTCTCCTGGCCAGAAGCTCCATGTAGTCCACTGCAAATCCTCTGGCCTGGCCCTGTTCCGTGAAGTTAAAGGGAGCCCAGTAGCGCATGTTGTCCACTGTTAAAACTGGATTTTCTTCCAGAAAACGCTTTTCCCTGGCGTTAAAGCCCGGCCTGGGAGCCTGCTCTACAGTGATCCATTTCTCCCTGAGCCTGATCTTCTCGTCTTCCGGAAGAGAATCCATGGCCTTCTGCATAATATCCCGCAGGGGCTCAAGATCCTTGCGCACGGAAATATAAAGCCCCTGGGGACCCAGTTCAGGTACCCCGGTCTCGCCCACAATTTTCAGGTCATACAGGAAATTGGAAGAAATGAGATAGGAAACACTGCCATGATACCCGATATAGGCATCAGCCTGACCATAGCTCACAGCCTTGAGCCCTTCCAGGACATTGTTCACCTGATGCTGTTTAATCTGAGGATAATGCTTTTTGAGAACGTTTTCCTGAACATAACCTCTGGCCACAGACACGGTCCTGCCAAAGAGATGAGAAAACTCCCTGATGTTCTGGTTTCCGGAATGGGTGACAATTACATAGGGCAGCACCAGATAAGGCTCAGTGAAATGCATGTACTCGGCCCTGTCATCAGAATACCAGAGGGAGGGCAGCAGATCTATTTTTCCCTGTCTGAAAAGTTCCAGCAGCTCCGCCCAAGTGTAGCCGTTCACGTATTCAAAGGATATCCCCAGCCTGTGCCCCAGAAGTTCAAGATGTTCTATGGCGTAGCCTTTGGGATCCCCCTTCTGGCTGAAATCAAATGGAGGCCAGTCGTCTTCGTTGCCCACCCGGATCACTGGATGGTCCTGGAGAAAGTCGATTTCTGAAGGGGTGAGCTTGATCTGCTGAACCGAAGGAAAATTATTTTGGGCTGTTGCTTCCCGGGCTGCTGCAGCCGGGACTGACCAGACAGACAAGAGCAGCAGCAGAAACATAACCGGCAAAAACCACAATCCAGGGCCAAATGATGGCAGTCTGGAGGATTTGTCCTGTTCTTTTGTCAGCAGGTGCTGTAATACGGACCCAGAACAGTCTGCCCATCCTTCAGCCGGGCATCTGCGACCCTGGGCCCAAAAGCAGGCCTTTCTGGCAGTTAAACTTAACATTTGAAAAGATTTATGCTGATTTTCTGCATCCAGTGATTTTCCTGCAAAGGTCGTAACAGTTTAGCAGTGTAACCATTCAGGGGGGCGCGGAAACCGGCATGGGGGAAGTCCCCGCAAGCCACTTGATGCAGCAGTAAAAACTTTGCCGGCGCAGGAAATCAGTGCACCAATTCAGTTAGTACAAAGCCGGGGGACAGTCCCCATAGCGGACGCAAGCAATGGCCATTTAGACCCCCTGAAGGGCTACTTAGCCGTTTGCATAAGGCACAGGGACCGGCTCTGCCGGAACTTGTTTTTCCAGGTCTGTTTCCTGCATAAATAACAGGCGCCGGGGTGGCTTGCTTTCCTGAAAAAGGGCTGAACTGCTGCCAATTTTTTTTAAGTCTTGGTTTACTGACCCTTCTTCAGGGATCAGGAATTCAGCAGCTGATCTGCCTGGTAACTGCTGCGAACCAGTGGGCCGCAGAGCATTTTCAGCCCCAGGGTCCGGCCCTGCTGCTCATATGCTGCAAAAACTTCCGGGGGCACGTATCTGCTCACAGGCAAAGCAGTTAAAGACGGCCTTAAATACTGCCCTATGGTGACCATGTCACAGCCGGCATCGCGAATTTGTCTCAGGGTCTTCCTGACTTCCTGGTCCTCTTCTCCAAGACCGGCCATAAGTCCTGTTTTCACCCTGACCCGGTTCAGGGACTGGCTGACGTATTTCAAAATCCCCAGGCTCAGATCATGGTCGGCTTGCGGCCTGACCCTGGGATAGAGCCGCTTTATGGTTTCCAGATTATGTCCCAGAACATCCGGCCGAGCCTCCAGAATCTGATCCAGACAGGTCTTTTTGCCTTGAAAATCAGGCACCAGAACTTCTGTGCTGCAGCCGGGATGGTCCTGCTTTATCTGCTTCAGCACAGCTGCAAAATGCCCTGCTCCGCCATCATCCAGATCATCCCTGGTCACTGAAGTAATGACCACATGTTTGAGCCCCAGTCCGGCCACAGCCCTGGAAATCCTGACCGGTTCATCTTTATCCACAGGCCCGGGCAGCCCCTTGGGCACATCGCAGAACCTGCAGGTTCTGGTACACTTGGGTCCGGCAATGAGGAAAGTGGCTGTATTTCTGCTGTAACATTCAAATATATTTGGACAGCGGGCACTGGTACAGACTGGCCTTACCTGCAGACCCTGCCGCTCCTTTTTCACCCGGGCATCGACATCCCCTCTCGGCAGCCTCACCCTGAGTCATCCACGCCTGGCCCCGGCTTCAGCCTCCACCACGCCCTGAACACCATCAGGCCTGATCATGGTCAGACTTGTCTGTACTGTTCTGCCGGGGCATCCGGACCAGTCCTTTTTCCCCCAGATACTTTACCACTGTCAGCAGATTGCTCCAGGCCAGGGTCCCGCCCATACTCACAGCCACTGAACAGACTCCCATGATTTCTTCCACGCCGGCCCCCTGGTTCAGGGCATGTCTTGTCTGGGATATTATGCAGGGCTTACAGCCGGACTGAACAGCAATGCCCAGGGCCACAAGCCTTTTGGTTTTCAGGCCCGGCGGATTGTCATTGTACACAGCTTCCTTGACCTGTCCGTAATAGGCTCTGTTCAAGTCAGGCATAAGCTCCCGGGATACTTCAGTCAATTCCAGGAAGCTTTCTTCAAATTCATGCGCATCCTGCATGCTTTATTTCTCCATAAATTATTTATCACCCGACACTCAGAAGTTCTCAGGCAGGATCCTGTGTTGAACTGAGAATGCCGGGTCTCAGAAAAGCCGGATCATTATCAGTCCGGCCGGGCTCAATTCCTTATACCCACCGGAGCCAGATAAACCGCAAACTCATCAATACCGTCCACCCCCAGCAGCTGGTCCAGGGCTTCCTGATCATAGGCGGCCACAGCACAGGTCCCGGCGCCCAGGGCCTCGCAGGCCAGGTAAAGATTCTGGCAGACATGGCCGGCGTCCAGGAGGATCACCCGATAAGATGTGGGACCGTAGCGCCATTCCATCCTGTATGGAATACAGGCCCAGACAAAAGTTACTGCTCCCTGGCTGACAAATCTCTGACTGAAAGCAGCCTGGGCCAGCTCAAGGCCCATGTCAGGGAGGTTTCTGGTGAGCACCAGCTCTTCATCCAAAGGCAGAAATCTGTACAATCCCGGATCAAGCCCGGACACATTGAAAACAAAAAGATAGGTTTCAAAACTGTGTCTGGCTCCTGCTGAAGGCACATGCCGAAGCACCGCCCCTTTTCCCGGAATCCGGCGTACTCCCTGAGTAGCCCATAAAAGAAAAGCCAGCTGCTCCAGACTCATGGGCTGGGCAGAAAAACTTCTTCTGCTTTTGCGGCTGGAGATGATTTCATCCAGCCTTTTGCGGCTTACTGCCTTTTGCCACTCATCAGGACCGGGCAGGCTGAACCTGGGCAGGGCCGGATCTGCCGGTTTCTGTACAGGAGGCGGGGGCAGGCCTCTATGCTGGTCTGTTCTGGAAAAATCTGTTTTTTTGCGCAGGGAATCCTTGAGGATTTCCCGCATCTCCTTCAGGCTGTTCATGATAAGCTTCCTCTTACTCTTTGCAAACATCAGATCCGGCCGCTCCTGGTTCCGGCTGATGAGCGTGCTCTTATAATTAAAAACATGCCATTCTAATGAATGCAAGTCAAATAGAGTGAAAAAACTGAACCCCTGAACCATGCTCCTGGTCAGAGTAATGCTTGACACCAGAGGCAAAAATGAACAATCCCATAATCAGTCACTTTAATCCTTCATGGCCTGCATTGAGCAAGGCTGAGCTGTTGCCGGTTTTAATGATTTGTAACAGTTTAGCCCTTTTTAAGGGCGCAGGGCACAGGCACCCCGTCACCCGCTTGAGCTGAATTTTTGAAGTTGAATGCCTGCTGGATTGCCAAGTGGGTGACGGGAGAGCCAGTCCCCGTGCCTCATGCAAACGGCTAACCTGTTACAATGATTTATCTTTTAACTCTGAAATAAATTCTCAAACTGTCTGCATGCAGGATGTTCTGAAAATCACCAAGGCCCTGGCCGATGGCGGCCGACTGCGCATCATCTCCGCTCTCATGACCAAAGAAGAGCTTTGCGTCTGCCAGATTACCGAACTGCTGGGACTGGCCACAGCCACAGTTTCCAGACATATAGGCATTCTGAACAGGGCCGGTCTGGTGGATTCAAGAAAACAGGGGAGGTGGGTAATATGCCGTCTGAGTCCGGATTTTCCAGAACATCTCGCTGCCTGGCTTTGTCAGGATCTTTTAAGCACCAGAACAATTAAAGACGATCAGGACAACCTTCAAACCATTACTTCCTGCAGCCTGGAAGAACTCTGCAGCCGCAGCAGAGGTTTCAGAAAATAAAAGCATGCTGTCTGGCCACAGCCGCGGTTCCAGCTGATTGTTCATGGAGACCACATGACCGGGGACAATAATCATTTTGAAAAATTTGATGTGATCATTGTGGGCGGCGGACCTGCCGGGCTCTTTGCCGCCTGGCACCTCTGCGAACATTCCAGGCTGAGAGTGCTGGTCATGGAAAAGGGCCGGTCCCCCCATGCCCGAAGCTGCCCGGCAAGCGGAGAACAGGGCTGCCTGCACTGCCGGCCTTGCAGTATCCTGTCCGGCATTGGCGGGGCCGGACTCTTTTCCGACGGCAAGCTCAATTTCATTCATAAGCTGGGCAAAACCGATCTGACCCAGTTTATGAGCAATTCCCAAGCTGCCCGCCTCATCCTGGAAACCGAGGAAATTTTCAACCGGTTCAACATGGACGGTCAGGTCTATCCCACCAGCCTGGAAACCGCCAAAAATATCCGCAAAAACGCCCTGAAACACGGCATAAATCTGCTGCTCATCCGACAGAAGCATCTGGGCAGCGACAACCTCCCCCATCATATCTCAGCCATGGCTGATTACCTGCAGCAAAAAGGCATAATTTTCCATACCTCAGAGGAAGTAAAGGACATTCTGGTCCAGGATGGGCGCATAACCGGAGTGCTGACCTCAAAGGGCCGTTATCCGGCCCGCAGTGTGATCCTGGCCCCGGGACGGGTGGGGGCGGAATGGATGGGCGCCCTGGCCAGACGCCACGGCCTGAAAATATCCCAGCGCGGGATAGAGGTGGGAGTCCGGGTGGAGGTTCATTCAGACATCATGAAGGATCTGTGTGATATTATCTATGACCCTACTTTTTTCATCCGCACCAATATGTATGATGATCAGACCAGAACCTTCTGTACCAACCAGGGCGGGTTTGTGACCATTGAAAACTACCGGGATTTTGTCTGCGTCAATGGCCATGCCTTCAGCGACACCAAATCTGACAACACCAACTTCGCTTTTTTGTCCAAAATTGTGCTGGAAGAACCTGTCACCGACAACCAGGCTTACGGCGAATCCATTGGCAAACTGTCCACCATCATCGGCGGAGGCAGGCCCATTCTGCAGCGATTCGGGGATCTCAAACGGGGCCGCCGTTCCACCTGGAACAGAATCAGCAACAGTTTTGTGGAACCCACCTTAAAAGAAGTCCCCTGCGGAGACATTGCCATGGCCCTGCCCGGCCGGGTGGTGCGCAACATCATGGAAGGCCTGGATAAACTGAACAGTGTGGTCCCAGGGGTGTCCAATGAGGAAACTCTTCTTTATGCCCCGGAAATTA
>CAZHCY010000010.1:0-18426 GCA_964531185.1 uncultured Desulfovibrionales bacterium
GAAGCTGATAATGATGCCGACATTCAGGATTCCGGAAATTGTCAGTAAATACAAGGCGTTGACAGAGATTTTTTGACTGTCAAGATTTCAAGATAAATCAGAAAATTCAGGTCAGGCACGGGGACTGTCCTCTGGCTTGAGGACTGTCTCCTGGGTGGATAAACCTGTTTTTTATGTCCAAAGCAAACCTGCGTCTGTATCATTTACAAACCGGCAATACACCCGTACCTGACCCGCCCCTCTGGCAATGTTTGTGCTGTCCCCTGCCTGGCGGACTCTTTCATGGCTACATAACGCTGATAATGTTTTTCATCCCTGCTTCACTGTCAATGCTGGCATCAAAAAACTTGCCCACTCCGTATTCCCTTCTTCGGAAAAACTTTTCCGGACTGGGGCCAATGATCTGCATTTCAGGATTTTTCTGCTGCACTTCCAGGGCAATATGCATCTCCTTGGTGCATCCGGTGGAAAAGGTAGCATCTTTGCCTGCCCAGATGGGAGGCACTTTCCGGCCCATGAGCTCAAAGCTCTTCTCAATGTCGCTCACCGACTGGAAACGCCAGACATCAATAAGGCCGCTGCGCTGAACCATTTCCCACATGTACATCAGGTCGTCACCGTCCATGCCTTCTTCAAAATGCTCAGCCGGATTGACAATATATGTCTGATCCATGCGCTCCCGCATGTAGGACATGAACTGGTTGATGATTTCTATGGCCACCTGGGTCTGGCCTGGAATGCTCCCGATGATGGCACTGTAAAAAAGTACCCTCTGACCTTCCAGCCTGGCCTTGAGCATGCCCTTTTTAATCTGCTCAGCCTTGGAAACTATCTCCTGCTCAATAAATTTGCGAACCCGGGCGCTCTTTTTCTTGAAGCTGAAATGCACCTCACCCTGGTCATCCCGGTAAAAGGTCAGAATATCCCGGGTGAAAAGATGGGAATTGTGGACGAATCTGCGGAAATTGCCGTTGCCCTTGGCAATGATCAGATCCGATTCCTTCCATACCCTGGAAAAGGTTATGCTGGTCCGATAAAGATTCAGCCTTTCCCTGGTCCCGTCCGAAATCACCAGCAGCCTGTTCTCCCGCTGCTTTTTCAGGAAATCCTTTTTGCTGATCTGGCTGTTCTGAATAACTGTTGCCTCCCTGAGTCCGGTTTCCAGCACAGGATCGTATTCCAGATCCCAGAAAGTGGGGTACTCAAAATAGAAACCCTCCTTAAGGGCCAGGACCACCTTGTGCCCCAGACGGATAAGTATCTGGATGATGCGCAGATCAAACATGAGGCCGCCCGCACTGTCCGGAAGATACAGGATCTTATAGCTGTAGACGTTGTCCGGCCCCAGCAGGCTGGTCATCACTGAATCAAATCCTTCCCAGGTCCGGCTGATTTCCCTTTCCACCATCAGGGAGTCAGGATTAAAGTTTTCCTGTTTCCAGATATCCCTCCAGGTGGAAAGACAAAAAAAGCGGCGCAGCTCCAGCAGATCCAGTTCCCAGCGCAGATCCTGAATCTTTTCGCACCCCATTATGGTATCCGGACAGGAACTGATGAACCTGAAAAATACCGCAGTGTTCATGAATTCCAGCGCCCGGCGGTTGTATTGGCCTTTGATCTCCTGATACGGATCCTGCAGAGCATTCTGGCTGAGAAATATATCCAGCATTCTTTTGAGCAGCCTGGAAGGAATCATAAAAGGCAAAGACAAAGCCCTCTGGAAAAGAAGCCGGCACAGGGACAGGACTTTTTTTCTGATATAGATATCTCCTGAGTACTTCTGGATCAGACTGACCACTCTCTTCCAGGTCCGGATGTATTCCTGCTTCAGCTCCCTGGTCATGGCAATTTTCAAAAGATTGTCAAACATCCAGTCAGTACAGGGAGCAAACACCTGATCTTCCCCCAGATCCACCATGAATCTTATCTGCTCCGGAGAGGCATTGACCTTGGGATTAACCAGATGCTCAATATTGTTCTCCAGCATAAAATGCAGAAACCAGGCGTCAAGATAGGGATCCTTTCCCAGGTGAATATCTGCTACAGAAGCAATGTCAGGCAGGATGGGCAATTATCCTCTCCTTTTCAGAAACCGTTTGGCCACAAGTTTGGAAATAAAGCTGTGATCAGGACAGGTCACAAAAGTCAGGTCTCTGGGATTTCTGGAAACCCTCAATCTGTCCTTTTTCCGGATTTCAAACCCCACTTGACCGTCCACAGTCACAAAGGCTTCAGCATCCGCCGAAGGAAGACCAGCTTCCAGGACTGAATCCGCCTTAAGGACCAGTGGTCTGAAATCGTGCAGAAAAGGGCAGATGGGAGTCACAATCATGGCCTGCATGTCCTGATGCACCAAAGGCCCGCCTGCTGAAACGCAGTAAGCAGTGGATCCGGTGGGGCTGGAAAAAATCATCCCGTCGCACCTGACGTCCTGCCTGACTCCCCCGGGCAGAAAGAGCTGGATATTGATCAGCCTGGCCATCTGTCCCCGGTTAATGACCACTTCGTTAACCGCCGGTCCGGTTTCCACCACCTCCTCACCCCGGATCAGCTGATATTTCAGGACCATCCTGCGGGAAATCTCAAGCCTTGCACCCAGCAAAGCAGCGAGCTGGTCCTTCCAGGAATGCGGGGATATATCCGCCATAAACCCCACCTGACCGAGGTTCACCCCCAGAAAAGGAATGCCTGTATCCAGATATTTCCGGGCCTGATTAAGGATGGTCCCGTCCCCGCCCAGGACCATGATCAGATCGGCCCGGCAGTCCGGTTCTCCATCCGGCCGGCTGTCAAGGCTTACGGACGGCAGAATAACCTCAATGCCCCGGGACTGCAGCCAGGACTTGATCTTCAGAGACAGAGAAAAGGCCTCCCTGCTCCTGTTTTTGGTGATAAGAAGTATTTTGCTGATTTGCATATCTTTAAATTCATCTTTGCGGTTCAAAAAAATCATTCCTGAAACAAAGTCCCTGCTTAAGGATTTGTGTCCTGGCAAGGGTTCAGGCCTTGGCTATGCCTGCAATTCTCTGTTTAGCCAAGATAACATCCTGATTCAAGAAGAAGTTTTCAGGCAGGCCATTTGACGGATCTGTTCTGCTTGTGCCCGGCCGGCTGGGCTTTCAGCTGAACTTAAAAAAAATCAGCTGAACTGAAAAAAAAAAGCTAAAGTTCCTGCATAAGAGGTCGATAATAACGATAGAAGAGGTGTAAAATGACCATCAATCCAGTCCTGGTAAAAAATGTCCTCCAGACTTATGACCGACATCTGGTCAATGGAAGGAAACTGGCCCGGTTGTCCCGGCATCTGCGCGGGGCAGGGGTCCAGGACCAGGACCTTCAGGCCAGGGAGGCCAGGAGGAGAGAAATGGTGGAACGCGTGGCCAGAGAAATCATTGAAAACCTCATCACTTCCGACAGCAGAAACCCAATGGTTCAGGAAATCAAGGACAGCCTGAGCCGGGAACTTGATACCAGCCTGGTTTTTCATTATCCTCCTTCTGGAGAGGAAATGAAGATTATGGTCCAGGAAAAAGACGGCATCCGGGAGCTGAGTCCTGGACAGCGCAACAGAATTCTTGGCAAGCTCTGGGAATTGACCCTGGAAAAGGTCAATGAGACCATGCTCTGAAAAATTTTCCCCTGGAGCAACCTGAATGCCGGCTGCCGGTCCGGCCGAATCCGTTCCTGGCTGCTGGTTCATCCTGGACTTGATTTTTTATAACAGTTTAGCCCTTTTTAAGGAAAGCAAGGCACCCCAGCGCTTGTTTTTTATTTATGTAAACACAGACTCAGGAAAACAGGGGCTGGGAGAGCCAGTTCCCCTTTGGGCTCTATGCCTAAGAGAAGGAAGCCGTGCCTTACGCAACTGGCTAAACTGTTACGATTTTTTTAATCTTAAGTTCCTCAACAGGAAGCCGATAAAGATAATAAGTTCCTTTATTCATCAGGCAGCATATTTTAATAAAACATCATCCCCAGGGGCAAACCCCTGCTTGCCCGGATGACCAGACAAAATCAGAATGCCGGGCTGACTTTGCCCGATTCTTGCAAACGCTGATGAATAAAGACAGGCAAGATAAAGCCATTGGAGGCTCCAATGAAAGTTAATGAATTTCTGACCGGACTGCAGGCCTACGAACAGTCCAGGATCAATAAAAGCAGCAAGGAAAGGGCGGAAAAAACAGGCCAGGGACAAGGGTCTGGTTCGGACCGGGTCAGCCTGTCTCAGGACGCCAGACTATACAGGTCAGGGCTGGAACAGGCCGTGAACGCTGAGGATGTCAGGGCCGAAAAGGTTGCTGATCTCAACGCCAGGGTCAAGAACGGCACTTATCAGCCTGACTCCCGCAAAATTGCCGAAAAAATGATTCAGGAAGATCTGGAAAGCTGGTTTCAGGGAACTTGATACTCTTCTGAATTATGACCATCCAGCTCTGACAGCATTATTCTTGACTTCCCCTCCGCATCATGCTGCGCCACCTGCAGCCCTATCCTCGCAGAAGTATTGATAACTATGGGACCGCTCATGTTCAGGGTGGTCCTTTCCGGACAACCCCTGGGGATGGTCACACTTACCATCACAGCCAGTTCATGGGGCTTGGGGGCTTTGAGTACCCTTTCCTCTGTACTTCCCAGATGCACCTGGTAATCGCTGATAAAGACGAAAGGATCAGCCACCACCAGCCCCAGCCGGGAATTTTCCAGGTTCTGCAGGACATAAAAGGCTGAATCCGGTTTGATCTGCAGCAGGACAAATTCCTTGACTCTTTCCATGCCAATGAGACCTCTGGGGAAATAGATGGATTTACCCGGCTCCACCAGCACTCTGCCCATTCTGGAGTTTATTTCTCTTTGCTCTTTCTTGTCCATATTTCCGCCGCAGCCACGAGATCTTCAGCCCTGGAACTGATGGCCATCTCGTTTTCCTGTTGAATTCTTTTAAAAACCTCTTCCCGGTACACAGCAGTATCTTCAGGCACTTCTATGCCCACCTTGACCTGCTTACCCTTCACTCCCAGGATGGATATGACTATATCGTCGCCCAGATGTATGCTTTCACCAGCACGACGGGAAAGTATGAGCATTCTGGTTTTTATTCCTGCTGATTGATCAGTTCCCGCATGTCCCTTTACATTTTGCGTTTGACGCGGAATGTAAACATCTTCACACATCGGGTCAAACGCCGGGTGTGAAGATGTTTGGTCTTTAAATATAGTTCATCAGGTTCATGCGCATGATATTGGATGAGGATCTGAGAACCCCTTCGTAGATGATCTGCTGGTTGGCCAGTTTGGTCATCAGCTCAGCCACGTCAGCGTCTTCTATCTTGCTCATCCTCTCCTTTTCATTGAGTGTCAGACCGGAAAGCACTGATTCGGCAATATCCAGTCTGTTCTCCCTGGAGCCTATGCTGGCCAGTTCATTATTCACGTTTTTCAGGCTCAGGTCTATGTCTTCCAGAGTTCTCTGCACACCGGACTGGTTATTGGTTTCCAGATAACCTATGAGATTGCCCAGAGTCTCGAATACGTTTTCCCCGCCTTCAATGGCCGGGGTATAATTATCCTGGCCGGGTTTTTTGTAGATGCCTCCAAATATGTCCTTGCCCACGCTGTTGACCTGAATCCTCTCTGTGGGAGAAATCTCAAAGTCAATGGCTGCGCTGTTGGGCCGGATAATTATCTGGTCGTTTTCATTGTAGTCATCTGCCTCGACTCCTGTAACATCTGCCCTGCCCCCTGGAAGCAGGAATCGGGTCTCACCGCCGTCTTCTTCGGTGGTCTGGTTGGTGGTCCAGCTGGATCCTCCGTCTTCAGAATAAGAATAGGTGATATCATCTCCATCTATCTCATCCACCCGGACAACGGTTTCTTTCTCAAAAAGGCCTTTCACTTCCACATCTGAATCTTCAATATTCTGGGCATAGGCCGTGACCGCGTACTGGTCAGCATCATCTCCCATGTATTCGGCTGTGGGCCGCACCCAGAGCCAGGTCCCGGAAGTGTCGTTGTTATCATCCGGATCATTGGCTTCCACTGTATATCCGGCTGGCAGATCCACGCTTACTCCGTCCAGATCCAGTTCAGTATCGCCTGCTGCAAGGGTGGCCTCTTTCCACTCATGCCCCCCATCAGTGGAATAGCGGTAATTAATATTAACGCCGTCATCCACTTCTGCAGAAGTTGTAAACTGAACCAGAATTGTCCCGGTTGTTTTTCCCTGTATGGTAAATTCTTCCGGCAGGTCCTTGTTGCTGCTCAGGGTCATGGCCTGTTCAAAGGCCGGCTCATCCACTTTGTGCCCGCCAAAAATGCTTTTACCTTCATATCTGGTATTGGCCAGGTTGATCATCTGCTCATAGAGCTGTCTGGCCTCATAGGACAGCATCTCCCGCTGTTCCCTGCTCAAAGATCCCGTAGCTGCCTGCTCAGTAATTTCCTTGGCCCGGATCAGGACATTGTTGACCTCCATCAAGGACTCGTCAGCCAGCCCCAGCCAGCCCTTGGCCGTATCCACGTTGGACTTGTACTGCTCCAGGGCTGAAATGGAATCCCTGTAGCCCATGACCCGGGCCGTACCTATGGGATCATCCGAAGGCTTGTTGATCTCCTTCTGACTGGAGGCCTTGTTGTTCAGCTCCATGAGCCTGTAGGAGGAGCTGTTCATATTGGCCACAAAATTATCAAAAAGCATGCTCTGGGATATTCTCATTTTTCCCTTCCTTTCATGGGCCTTACTGCTTCATGCCCATGAGCACCTGCAGCATCCTGTCGGCAGTGGTGATCATTTTGGCCGCAGCCTGGTAGGAATGCTGAAACTTGATGAGGCTGCTCATCTCCTCGTCAAGATTGACCCCGGAAATCTCTTCCTGCCTTCG
Organism: uncultured Desulfovibrionales bacterium; assembly: GCA_964531185.1. Lineage (GTDB taxonomy): Bacteria > Desulfobacterota > Desulfovibrionia > Desulfovibrionales > Desulfonatronovibrionaceae > CAZHCY01. The sequence continues at coordinate 6,878 of CAZHCY010000010.1, forward strand.
GTTCAGGTCATCAGCCAGGGCCTTGTTGTAGTCAGCGCTGAACTTGGACATGCTGGTATCAGCTCCCACATTGCCCACCAGGGAATTGTAGTAGTCCTGAATGGTCTGGCTGGTGGTGCCTTCAAAAGAAGTGGTGATGGATACATTTTTATGCTGCAGCTCGGCAATGTTCAGGGCCGTGGTATTGTCTCCGGGATTGGCTTCTCCTGCGCCGTTGACGTGCCCGGCGTTGACAAAGGCAACATTGTTGCGCACAAACTCATTGATCTTCAGACTTTCCGCGTCCTGACCGTCAAAAAAAGTGTTCACTCCCAGGGCGGCCAGAAGGCCTGAAGAATCGTTGCCAAAGGCTAATTCAAAACCGTCTTCAGCTTCAATGACCAGTTTGTTGTTCACAATGGAAGCGCTCACATGATCCAGGGCGTCAACTGCCTCTCTTACATCTTCCAGGGAATCAGTCTCGGGATCAAAATTCTGGCCGGCAAAATCCAGGACCTGCGAGCTGTCCCGCTCCCCGGTATCTTTGTCATAAACATGAATGGTCAGGTTGCCGTCCTGGAGCTTGTCCCTGTAATGCAGGCCTGAGGAATCCGATCCCAGGGCTTCGGAACTGTTGGTCACCTGAGAGGTGCCTGTGGCTGTGGTGAATTTGTCCAGACCAGCCCCTTGAGAATGGATCCGGTTCACTTCCCAGGCCAGGCTGGAGGCTGTGGCATCCAGCTTTTCCCGGTATTTGCCCACATAATGGTCTCTGAAATTGAAATAACCGGCCAGGGAACCTCCGGTGACCCGGCGGTTGTTCATCTGTCCGTCACCAAAAATCTGAGGAGTGATGTTCATGGATGAGGACGTATTCTCATACCAGTACAGGCCGTTTTTAGGGACAATGGTGAATTCATCGTTTTCCGACAGGGCAGGGTCTTCTGGATCTGCAGACTGATCGCCCTTATCGCCGAACCACAGCTTGATGTCATCCACCGGCAGGGTGACCCGGTTGTCATAGCTGTTGGCTGCAAAGGTATCATTGCCGTTTTCATCCTCCACCCAGGTCCGGCCGCCGTCCAGGGAAACCTTTACCTCAGCCCCACCATCCACATCACCGGCAGTAACCACCTTGACTGTCAGCTCATAACTGGAATCCCCTTCATAATAAATGGCACCGTCAAAATCTGACCCGCTGGTCAGATTGGCCGTAGTCCTTTCGTTCTCAAAGGCCAGTTCAAAACTGCTGTCCCCGTCCACCAGGGTATGTCCGGCCTTGGTGGTTATGGTCACGTTGCCGCCGCCGTTGTCAATATAGTTGATGTCAATTTTTTCAGCCAGTTCCCTGACCAGAAGATCACGCTTGTCCCGCTGTTCATTGAGGTTTACCTTGCCGGGTATTTCACGGACATTGATCTCCTTGTTCAAGACTGTGATTTCTTTCAGGATTTCATTGATCCGGTCCACATCCTGGGCAATGAAATCATCCACCTGATCCTGGGCCTTGCCCAGATCCCTGTCCAGCTGGCCCATGGTGTTGGTCAGGTTGGAAGTGGTGCCCATGAGTACTGACCGGACAATATTGTCTTCAGGACGCTTGGAAAGATCCTGCCAGTCTTTCCAGAAAGCAGCCATGGATTCATTCAGCCCTCCTTCCCTGCTTTCGTTGAACAGCACTTCCACTCCGTCCAGGCTGTCATGCAGAGTCTGCCACATATCCCTTTCAGAGGATTTATTGTTGTACTGCCCTTCCACAAAAGAATCAAAATGGCGATAAACCTCTTTGGCATCCACTCCGGTGCCGATCTGCCCCGGGGCCTTGTCCACGGACATGGACTCTTCCAGACGCAAAGACTGCTTTTTGTAGCCCGGAGTATTGGCGTTGGCCACATTATTGCTGATGACCTGCATGGCGGTCTGGTTGGCAAACAGGGACCTGCGCCCGATATCCAGCATGGAGCCCAGACCTGACATTATGTGCTGCCTCTCAACAGTCCGGAGGACTTGACTCCGGGTTCATGCCATCTTCCCCGGGAAGAATAGACATCTTCCTTTCTGGGGGTTACATTGGCGAATAACATGTTCAGGAGTCCGCTGCTCTGCTCAGCCAGGGCCTGGGCCATATGAAAATTCTTCATGGCCTGTCTGGAACATTCCTCCTCCATGCCTTTGAGATCCTTGACTATCTCTTTCAGGGCCGAGGATTCGCCCTGATCCAGGCTGTCAATATATTCAGCTGTATCAGCAAAGCCTGCTTTTCTAACCTCTGCGGACATGAATTCTTTTTCATCCATGAGCTGGCGCACCAGCTCCTGTATTGAAAACTCCAGGGAAGAGACTGTCTGGGGCGAGCCGGACAACAGCGCTTCAAACTCCTCATCCAGAAGGCTCTGCAAAAGCCCCAGAGCCTGTTTCTGCCGAATAAGTATGCTTTCCATGTTCATAGTCGTCTCCTGAAAATGCTGATTATCAGCCCACCTGGTTTTCCCTGCTTCCAATGTCCAGTCCGGCCAGAAGCCTCTCCTTTATCATCACTGGATTCCAGGCCAGGTCATTCTGCCGGAGTTCAAAGTGCAGATGAGGCCCTGTTGAACGCCCTGTATTGCCTGATAATGCAATTTGCTGGCCAGCATCCACCTGATCGCCTTCCCGGACCAGGTTTTCCTTGTTATGGGCATATACACTCTGCCATCCCCCGGCATGCTCAATAACCACCTTGTTGCCGTATCCTCCGTGTTCACCGGAAAATATTACCCTGCCCGGCCAGCAGGCCTCCACTGGTGAATTTTCAGCCACAGCATAGTCAACTCCAGCGTGCCAGGCCTTTTCTCCGGTAAAAGGGTCCTGCCGCCATCCGAAATCAGAAGAAATCCGACCCGAAACCGGCGTGTGCAGTGGAGGCAGGTCATCCCCTGAATCAACCTTTGGGGTCTGCTTTTGTCCAGCCGTACCGTCCAGCTCAGGAGGGTCCTGGGCAGATCCTTCTCCAAGGTGATACTCTATCTGGGCAGCCAGCATGTCAGCTTTTTTCTCAGGAGAAGCATCCATGTTCAGGATCTTGTTTATCTGTGAACTGTCCAGTGATTTTGCACTTTCCCGGGTCTGTTCAGCTTGTCCGGGCAATTTTTTCCTGTCAGGCAGCGGATTCAATTCAGCCGGTGCCACCGAAGACGCTTCATCTGCTGAGTTTTCAAACCTCTTGCTCAGCTGCCCGTACATCATTTCAGCCAGGCCGATGCCTCCTGACCGGGCCATGTCTTTGGACAGCTCCTCGTCAAACATGGATTGATACATATCCTGTTCTTTGCTGTGCAGATAGCCTTCCTTGGGAACTGTGGAACGCATCTGTTCCCAGATCTTCTGCAGAAAAACAGACTCAAACTGCTCACAGGCCTTTCTAAGCTCTTTTTCCTGGTTCTGACCCGCACCCAGCCTTTTTCTGAGCTGCTCCATTTCCAGAGCTTTTCCGGCTGCTCTGCCCTGCTCCAGCTGAGCTCCGGCTTGACCACTCAAAATATCGCTCATCAGATCACCTCAAGCTCGGCATGCAGTGCCCCTGCAGCCTTGATGGTCCGCAGGATGCTTATTAGATCCCTGGGCGTGGCTCCTACGGAGTTCAGGCCGTCCACCAGCTCATTAATGGTCGGTCCCTCAATGACCACCAGGGATGCGGGGTCTTCCTCCACTGCTATGTCAGTATTGGGCACCACTACCGGCTGAGCCTCGGTGAACGGTTCAGGCATGAACACCTGGGGATCCTCCTGTATGATAATGCTCATGTCTCCGTGGGACACTGCCACTTTGGAGATGCTCACGTCCTCGCCAATGACCACTGTGCCGGTTTTTTCATCCACCACCACCCTGGCCGGACTGTCCGGATCGATCTGGATGTTTTCCAGAGAAGCCATGAAAGGTATCAGGTTGCCCTGATATTCTTCCGGCACCTGCACCCTGATGGTGGAAATGTCTCTGGCTGAGGCCAGATTCTGCCCCAGGGCTGAATTTATGCTTTCCGTCACCTGGGATGCAGTGGAAAAATCACTGACATTCAGGTTAATGTCCACGCTCTCCTGGGCATTGAACTGATAGGGCACTTCCCTTTCCACCATGGCCCCGTTGGGGATTCTGGCCACAGTGGTGATATTGGTGTTCACCTCGGCTGCGTCTCCTTCCACAGAAAAACCGCCCAGGGTCAAAGGCCCCTGGGCCAGGCCATAAATTTTGCCGTCTATGCCTTTGAGGGGGGTCTGAATCAATACTCCGCCCTGCAGGCTCTCGGCATCTCCGATGGAGGAAATGGTCACATCCAGCCTGGTTCCGGGGTTGGCTGATGAGGGCATATCCGCGGTGACAATCACTGCAGCCACGTTCCTCACCTGCAGATCGCTTTCCTTGACGCTGACGCCCATGTTTTCCAGCATGTTCACCATGGATCTTATGGTAAAGGGCGCGCCCCGGTTGTCTCCGGTTCCGCTGAGTCCCACCACCATGCCGTAGCCCACCAGCTGGTTGGTGCGCACCCCGCCAAAGGTGGCCATATCCTTCAGCCTGACGGACAGACCCTGCTTTGGCCCGGCCAGAGCTGCAATTAAAAGGGCTGGAATAATGATTTTAAGAATGGATAATCTGTTCATGACCGTCTTTCCTTGTGCTTCCTGAAGGTTTTTCTCCAGCCGGGTTTTGTGTCAAAAAATTACTTTCCAGTCCGGGCTGTGTCCTGCAGGCTCCAAGGGGCAGCCTGCCTTTGTACTGTTTGATTTCAACATGTTATGATTATTCTGCCGGCTGCTGCATCAGGTTTTTCGCTTGCCGGGCTTTAGCCTGGGAACAGTGAAAATTTGCAGTCCCGAAACTGCCGGGCTGCAGGCCCTAAAACGGCCAGACCCGGTCCAGCAGCCTGGCCAGCCAGCCTGGTTTCTGCTTGTCCGCCAGGATTCCCTGGCCAAAGACTTCTATATGGGCATCAGCCAGATGGGTGGACATGATGGAATTGTCCGAGGCCACATCCCTGGCCCTGGCCAGCCCCCGGACCACAATAATCTGGTTTTCGCCGTTGACCTTGATGTTCCTGGCCCCTTCCACCTGAAGGACTCCATTGTCAAACACCCGGACCACCCGGGCGGAAATGCTGGCTGAGACATCGCTGTTTCTGGTGGTGGTGCCTGAGCCTTCAAAATCATTAACCGATCCGGTATTGACCATGGGAGTTTCCCCCACTTCCCCGCTGGGTCCCAGGCCGGGCAGCAGGCCTCCGGTGGCCACATCAAAAGGCAGGGCACTCATGGAAGCCTTACCCAGCAGATTTTCCACTCCCAGGTTGAGATTGGTTTCCTTTTCTGCGGTAGTGGTGGCCTGGTTGGTGGCTGTGGTGGATTCCACCACATGTACGACCACCAGATCTCCTACGTTTCCGGCCCGGTTGTCGCTAAACAGAAATTCAGCCCGGTTCTGGTTGAACAGGGAAGGGCTTTCCATTGGTCTGTCTTCCAGGGCCTCCACATAAGGTTCAGGCGCGTAGGAGGACGTGGGGGTCGGTTCCTGTCGGACCGGGGCGCAGGCCGCGGTCATGGCCAGGGCCAGCAGCAGCAGTATTGTTCTGGAATTGTTCATGATTTGGCTCTTTTGCATGGTTTTGTCTTCCTTTCCGAAGATCTCGTCAGTTGAATGTTTTTTTGAACCACGTGGATATTACTGGTTTTCATTGAAAATATAATTTTAACCTCTTCAGCAGTTTTTTGCCCAAAAAATTTCATGTCTCTGAATCGGCTTTCAACTTTCAGTCTGGCACCTTGCTTCTAATAATAACAGGCCCCTGCCCTGAACAGGCTGGAACAGCTATCTGGTTGTCACCGTACCCCCGTCCTGAACCACGGCAATAATTTCCTTTCTGGTCTTGACATTGCGCACCGTGACCCGGTCCCCGGCACCGCCGTCTTCAAGCACTTCCACTGGAACGGACAGGGTGATGTTTCGCCCCTGATAGACCAGATCAACCTGATCCCCGCGGATGACCACCGGAACCGCTTCCAGATCCCTTTTCAGTATCGGCTGGCCCTGGCCTATGGATGAGCGGACCATCCGCGGACCTGTTCTGCCGTCCCAGACCTCATCTGAGACATAAGCCAGATTTTTGCGCTCAAACCGCACGTCTTCCGGACCAATGACCTGGCCCCGGTTCAGGGGCCTGTCAGCGCAGGCCACTGTCTGCCAGACATCTACAAATACATTGCCGGACAGCCGCCTGCTGATATTGCCGTGAGCATCCACCAGACTGATCCTCAGGCTGATCCTGCCTGGGCCGGGATCTGAAACTGCTTCCACTTCAATTTTTTCATAGGCGTTTTCAAGATAGATGGGACCTGGCAGCCTGAAATCTCGAAACTCGACCACTTCTCCCAGGGCTCTGACTCTGGGCTCCAGATGCCTGCGGACCAGCTCTTCCAGTTCCTGAGCTCCGTAAACCCTGGCCCCCCTCTGAAATATTATCTCAGCCGGGATAACACTGTTTCGGCCCAGGTCAGGATTCACTGCCATGAGCCGGTTTTTTACCTGCTCCCTGGTCAAAACCACCCGTTGTCCGTCCCTGGGGGACTTCCACAGCTTGAGATCCTTAACTTCTTCCCAGCTGCTTCTGGCCCGGTCTGTTCTGGGCTCAGCCATCTGGCCGAAAGTAATGACTTCCTGGTTCACTGCCACATGCTCATTGACCCAGTAATCCCATTTTTCGGCCTGGGACACAGCGGCCAGGACCAGAGTCAGGCAAATGACAGCCAGAATCTTGATATGTACGGATTTCACAAGAATTTTGTGTGTCTTCATGATATATCCCTGTTGCTGCAGGTATTCACTTCCTGTTCAGCTTTAGCGCTTCAGCTGGTTGGCTATCTGCAGCATCTGATCCGATGTGCTGATGGCCTTGGAATTGGTCTCATAGGCCCTTTGCCCCACGATCATGTTCACCATTTCATCCACCAGTTCCACATTGGACATTTCCAGTACTCCCTGACGGATGGTTCCAAAGTTGTTTTCCCCGGGCACACCTTCTACAGCGGCTCCCGAAGCATCAGTCTCAACATAAAGATTGCGCCCTGTACTTTTAAGCCCGGCCGGGTTGACAAAATTAAAGGTGGGAATGTCCACCCCTGCTATTTCCTCGCCTGTCTCGTCCTGGCAGGACAGCCGGCCCTGTTCAGTGACCACTATATTGGCCGTCTCCTGGGGAACATTGAATTCCGGCTGCAGGGGATAACCATTGGCAGTGACGATTCTTCCGTCCTGGTCCAGCTTGAAAGCTCCGGCCTTGGTGTATGCAACTTGATCATTGGCCATAACCTGAAAAAAACCGTCTCCTTCAATGGTCAGGTCCAGAGGGTTGTCAGTGCGCTCATAATCGCCCTGAGAGAAAAACTTATGCACTGTCACCGGCCTGGTGCCCATGCCCACCTGGATACCTGTCGGAATTCTGTCTCCGGTCAGGTTTTCGGTGCCTGCGATTTTCAAATCCTGGTAAATCAAATCTTCAAATTCAGCCCTGCTCTTCTTGAATCCCGTGGTATTCACATTCGCCAGATTATTGGCGGTCACGTCAATATTCATCTGCTGGGCTATCATGCCTGAGGCCGCTGTCCAGAGTGAACGCATCATGTCATTTCTCCTTGCCTGGTTTTGTCAAAATATATGTTTTCGAAAAAAGTTCAGCTTGTTTAAGGAAATCAGGTGACAGGCGCCCCAGAGCCTGTTTTTTAATTGATGTAAGCAAAAGACTTGGAAAAGCGCTGGGAGAGCCGGTCCCCCTCCGGGCTGAATGCCTCCGGGCAGGAAGCCGTGCCCCATGCAAATGGCTGAACTGTTACATGTTTTCTAATATTTAGTTCAGAATTAATTTAATTCAGCCTGCCTACCTTGTGGTGCCTACATCCCGGATAAGCTGCTGATCCTTTTCCTGGGTGGTGGTGATTACTTTCTGCAGGGCTTCAAAATTGCGCATGATACTGATCATACTGACCATTTCATTCACCACCTGGACATTGGACTCTTCCAGAAAACCCTGGTTCACCCGGGCGTCTTCTGCAGCAATTTCCTGGGCCTCAGCCCCTTCCCTGACCCTTAAAAGACTGCTGCCCATCTTTTCCAGGGCGTTTAAATTATCAACACTGACCAGGTCGATGACTCCCAGCACTGCTCCGTCCGCACTCACCTGGCCGTCTTCACTGACCACCACCCTGCCCGCATCCTCTGGTATGATGATGGGGCCGCCTTCGCCCAGGAGCTGAAATTTCTGGGCAGTGATCATGGACCCGTCTTCAGGATCCCGGTAAAATGAGCCGTTTCTGGTATAGGCTGTCTCCCCTTCAGGAGTCTGGACCTTGAAAAAACCCTCTCCTGATATGGCCAGATCCAGAGGATTGCCTGTATTTTTCAAAGGCCCCTCTTCCAGTACCACATGATCAGGACTGACCCTGGTCTGACTGCGCAGTTTGTCATCCGGCCAGGGCAGACGGTCTTCCAGGGTGATGTTGGGGTCTGCATAATCCGAGGCAAAGCGGACAAAAACATCTTCAAAGGCTGTGGCCTGGCGCTTGTATCCGGTGGTGTTCACATTGGCCAGGTTGTTGGAAGTGATGTTCATCTGGGCTTCCTGGGTCATGGCTCCGAAAAAGGCGCTGTACATGCTGTCACGCATAAAAAATTTCCTCCTGGCCTGTTTGAAGCAAATTACAGGCCAAAAGGAAATCATGCACAAGGAATATTCTTAAAGCAGAGGTTTTTCAGCTCTGGAGGGTAATCAGGGGTAGATTGTCAGACTGGATCAGGTTGAGGTTTTGCCCGCAAAGTCGGCCCGGACATCTATGGCAATGCCTCCTCTGGCCCGGAACCTGCCCAGCACGCTCATTTTCCTGGGCAGGCAGGCAGCAGTCAGATCATCCAGGATCCGGTTGACCACAGTTTCCATGAAAGTAGGCTCCTGGCGGTAGCTGAACAGATAAAATTTCAGGGACTTGGATTCCAGGCACCACTCATCCGGAATGTAGCGGACCTCGATACTGCCGTAATCAGGCTGTCCTGTGACTGGACAAAGAGAGGTAAATTCATCAGTGGTCATAACCACTTCATAATCTCTGTGAACGAATCTGTTGGGAAAGGTTTCCAGAATGCCGGGATCAACCCGGGAGGGATACTGGGGGCCGGTCCTGCCCAGCAGCTTGAGTTTGGATACATCATCGCGCATTAAAGGTCCTTGTGAGAAAAAGCTGTTTTTTGCGTTTATATTTTTTTGGATTCCGGCTCCTGGTTCATGCCCGGGCACAAGCCTGGCCAACCACTCCCGGACAGACCTGAAAACCTGATTATATATCCTCAGTTTTCCAGACTCTTGAGCAGCTTATGGATTTTTTCTTTGTCAGTCCTGTATACTTGGGCGCAAAAATCCATGAGCTTATGTTTGTGTTCTTTGTCTGTTTCAGGCACAGGATATTCAGGCAGTTCAGGCCTGTCCGGATCCACATGCTGATAGCAGAGCTGCTGATCATAGTTGTATTCCAGGCCTGAGCCCACGCTTTCCCTTTTGCAGGTTTCCCCCACATCCATGCGCCTGGCAAAACCAAGGACCTCGCTGGGCCGGGATGAAGTATTAATGGCATCAATTTCCCGGTTCAGCTCAGCCGCCCATTTCCTGAGATGCTGCAGGTTGGGGGTCAGCACTTTTTTGCCCTTTACCTGGGGATGATCCAGATATTGGCCGTAGTTGTAATCATGAGCCAGTTCATGGAGCCGTTCATACAGAAAAAAAACAGTCTTCTGGAACCTGCTTTTTCCGGTCATGGCCCGGACAGGTTCCAGATTATCAGGTGTGTCCGGGGCAATATCAGGGTAAGGGCTGTGCTTCAGGCCGGCTTCCTTCCAGAAACCCTGCCGCATTTCTTCATCCTGAAACAAAAAATTGAGCCCGGCTGCGGTTTGAGCCACAAGGGCTGACTTTTGTTTCAGTTCCTGAACCCACTCGTCATAAAGATCCAGTTTCTGTTCAAGGGCTTTTCTTTTCCCGAAAAAGGTATCAGCAGCCTCTTTCAGGGTCTCATCCACCAGATCATTAGAAAAATATCCCAGCCTGTCCATGGGAATCCCCCCTCCTGAAAGTACTTGCAATTTTCAGGCATTGATTTATGGACTTCCACCTGTGCCTGAACATCAACCAGACAAACCCGGTCAAACAAAATGGAAAAACAAGCCCAGCCTCAACCAGGTCCCAAATGTTCTCACCCGCCTATGGATCTGAAAGTGCTTAGAACCTGAAAAAACGTATATCTGTATTGCAGGTCCTGCAATAAAAAATTTTCAGTCAATGAGTTGACTCCTTCCATGAACCAGTATCTGGAGGAATGTCTGGCTGATATTCCCTGTGACAGGTTCTGAGTTTTTGCCTAAAGCAAGGGCAGATATTTTTTTATCTCGTACCCGGTAACCTGGATCCTGTAGTTGTCCCACTCGATTTTTTTATTGGCGATAAAGTTCTTGAAACTGTCCCCATGCCGGTTCCCGCGCCCCTCTGAACGGTTGCACAGTTACTTGCAGATCTGGTCCTGGAAGGGAGGCTTGCATCAACATGGAAACAAGTCCTGGGGTGCCTGTCCCCTGGTTTCCTCAAAAAGGGCTGAACTGTTACATGGCTTTTAAATTTTATGACAATTTTGCATTGGTTTAAATAAAACCTTCCAGAACAAAGAGCCATCCACAGCCTGAGCTACAATTTTGTAGCATCAACCCTGCATATTTACAAGCAGCGCTAATGTCCGCAAAAACAAACTGCACAAGCACGTAAACGCCCGACAAAAGATACCTGGTCTTGAATGTCCAGGAGCGGCTGTTGTTCTTGAAAAAGGAGCAGGCCTGGGTTAGACTGGTTTGATGAACCGTTTGCTGGACAAAATCATAAAGCCTTCCACCAGAGCCTTTTTCAGGGAAAAGGAAGAGTCCTGCCCCCTGCCTGCCAGGATCCATGGCTACATTTATTCCAGATGGCCATACCTGTATATTGGAGTGGGCACCGGCCGCCATCCCCTGACCAGATGGATCAGACCTCTGTGGAAATTATTTTCCGGCTCTTTATGGAAGCAGTCAGACCGGTCTTCCCCCCATCAGGGAAAAATCGATTTTGCCCATGGCTATCACGGCAAGGCCATGCCTGTTGATCAGGCCAGAAAACTGGTCCGGATCAATAGAAGCATTGAGGTCCGGGATTTGGAACAGGTCATCCCTTATGACCGGGCCAGGCAGATCATCATGAAAAATCCGGACCACATTGTGGCCCTGGATTGTCCCTGCCGGCTGACCAGAGAAAATCCCTGCCGTCCGGTGGATGTCTGTCTGATCATTGGAGAACCCTTTGCCGGATTCATCCTGGAGCATCACCCGGACAAATCGCGAAGGATCAGCCCTGAACAGGCAGAGGACATAATTCAGAAGGAACACCAGAGAGGGCATGTGCAGCACGCCTTTTTCAAGGATGCCATGCTCAACAGGTTCTATGCCATCTGCAATTGCTGCTCATGCTGCTGCGGAGCCATCAA
>CAZHCY010000011.1:0-18346 GCA_964531185.1 uncultured Desulfovibrionales bacterium
ACAAAAATCTGGATCTTTCCATGGATGACAGAAGCCAGGCTCATGTTCTCATGATTTTCCCGGTGCCTGGCATATCCAGCCCTGATACTCCATCTCTGAAGGTCTTGAACAAAATTCTTTCCGGACAGGGTGGGATGCTCTTCACCCAACTCAGGGACAGACAGGGCCTGGCCTATTCAGTGACCTCCCTTCTGTGGCAAAGCCCTGAAGCCGGTTTTCTGGCCTTTTACATCGGCACCTATCCGGACAGGCTCCAGGAAGCTGAACAGGGCTTCAGAAAAATTGCCCTGAAACTCAGGGAAACAGAGCTTGACCCGGATGAGGTCCACCGGGCCGCCAATATGATTTACGGGGAATATCACCGGGGAAGACAGACCATCTCAGCCAGGGCCGGAGAAGCTTCCTCACTGCTGGTTCAGGGACTGGATCTGGACTACAACCTGCAGATGACTTCCAGGGTCACCAGGGTCAGTCCGGATGACATCAGAAAAGTGGCCCAGGAATATATTGATCCGGAGAAAAGCTATATACTGAAGGTGCTGCCCCAGTAAGGCCCGGGCAGCCACAAGGCACCATACCGGGCCTTTAAAGGTTTTCAGCTACCTGGCCAGGGCTCCTTCACTGGCAAAAAATACGCTTTTGCGGGTGGTCAGGGGGCTGTCCGTGTCCGGGCTCTGATATCTGCCTTCAGTCAGGCTCATGCGGTAGCCGAAAGTCAGGTAGGTTTCCTTGGACACAGGCATCTGATCCGGTTCCATGGTAAAGCTGAACTCTACCCCATTATCAGCATCAAGTTCCATGGTCGGGTAAATCTCCAGATCCGAGGCCAGCACTGTGCCCTGCTTATCGCTTAAGTACACTGACAGCCAGAAATCATGCAGCCATTCCCCCCAGCCGGGCACTGCTTTCATCTTGGGCAGAGCTCTGCCGGCAACTGTGTACTTGCCGTTTTCTACAGTGGTTTTGTATTCAAAATTCCAGTAGCGCATGTCCAGCTGCTCATTCTGGTTCAGCTGGAAAAGATTTCTTTCCAGATGCCCCACACTCAGGTATGAGCAGCCTGTCAAAAGCAGCAGCACTGTCAAAAAGGGCATAATCTTTTTCATCCACATCCTCCTCCCTGTTAAAAAAGCAGACAATCTTCCAAATAACTGAAATTGGGCAGCCAGTAAAATCAGCAAGTTATGCAAAGGCTTCTTTTTTTGGCTTTTTGCAGATCCAGACGCTCAATTCCAGACCGTTCCCCGGCTGTATGCCTCCGGGCAGGAAGCCGTGCCTCATGCAAACGGCTGAGCCTGTTACAACATTTCCATAAAACTTTGTTTTTACTGACCCCTGACTCCTGTGTCCTGACTCCTTTGACAGCAGAAACGATTTTTTGCAGTCGAATCTTTGCTGCTTGAGTTGTCAAAAACACATATTGCTCCCTGCAGGTCTGGTCCCGGGTGCGCCCGGGTGGGACGCTTGCTTCTGCCCCTGGACAATCATTTCCGCCAGAGTCAGGTTCACCCGGGGCATGTTTTTTATGGCCGGCCCCACAAAGGCCTGCTCCAGTCCGGCCAGTTCCCGGTAAAATTCTGTCCTGTCCAGCCTGGGGCAATCATGGATATGCTGGTATTTCTCTCTGGCCCGGAAACAGCCGGGAAATTCCAGTTTCTGTCCGTCAGGTCTGATATGCAGGGTGGGGACGCCATGCAGCCGGCAGATCATGAGCCGGCTGTGGTAAAGCAGGCACAGGCCGTTTTCATTGACAGGACACATGAGGTCAGGCTTTTGCCCCCTGTCCAGCATCCAGCGGCTGGCCTGCACGTATTTTTCAGCCCGGGCATAAATTTTTTCCCTGGTTTCTGCAGGCGCCCTTTCCAGGCCTTTCATGAAATAGGCCCATTCCACCCGGGTATGGTGCTGGAAATAACTTGTGCAGCAATTGTCAGGACACCCTGAACAGCTGAACCCCATCTCCCTGGAAATGGCCTGGTAAGACTCGGTCATGCGGGCATAAAGGTTTTCCAGTCTCTTGAAGACCACTCTGGGCATCAGTTTCTTTATTTTTTGAGCCATGATACAATCTGTTCTGCACACAGGTCCGGGCTTCTGTCATCAGTGGCCACACTGAGCCCTGCATACTGCTGATAAAGGGGCATCCTTTCCCTGTAGATATCCTGGACAGTCTGTCCGGACCTGCTGGCCAGACCTCTGGCTGAAGTGTCTGCAAGCCTTTGGGTAATGGTTTCTAAGCCGGCCCTGAGAAATACCACCCGGCCCATGATCTGCAGGCGCTCCATGGCTGCCGGACTGTACACTGCGCTTCCTCCGGTGGAAATCACTGTCATATAGAATTTCAGGGACAGAATCATTTTTTCTTCAGCCTGCCTGAAACCCTGCAGCCCCAGGCTGTCTCTCAGGGCCTGCAGGGGCATCCCCCACCAGGCTTCCAGCAGATAATCCGTATCCACCCAGGCCCGGCCGGTTGCCCGGCTCACCAGCCTGCCAATGGTGCTCTTGCCTGAGCCGGGCATGCCTATGAGAATCAGATTGCTGCCCTGAACAGGTACGCATGGTTCTTGGAGATGAGGCATAATGTTTACCTTGAACAAGTGCTGCTTTCCAGGCATGGTGTACATCCAAGCCCGGAAAGTCAAGCAGGAATGCCTGCATCAGACAGTACTTCCAGGCATTCATATTGACCTCACTCCACTTGGGACATATAAGACCGGACTTGACGGAGGATGTATCATGCCGGATCAGGGAACAAAAATCATTCTGGAACATTCCGCCCAGGGGGCCAGGGCCAGGGAAGAATTTTTCCAGGCTCAGGCCGAGTCTCTGGTGCGTACAGCCAAGGTCTGCTCAGCCTGTCTGGCCTCAGGGGGCAAGCTCATGTTCTGCGGCAACGGAGGCAGCGCTGCTGACGCCCAGCATCTGGCTGCTGAATTTGTGAACAGATTCATGCTGGAACGTCCTCCCCTGCCGGCTCTGGCCCTGACCACCGACACATCTGTCTTGACCTCCATCAGCAATGATTATTCCTTTGATCAGGTATTTGCCAAACAGGTCAAGGCACTGGGGCGGGCCGGAGACATCCTGATCTGCATTTCCACCTCGGGAAACAGCCCCAACATCACTGCCGCCCTTGAACAGGCCCGGGAAATGGACATAATCACCGCAGGCCTGGCCGGCAAAGGCGGCGGGGCCATGAAGGATCTCTGCCATCACCTCCTGCTGGTCAGACACAGATCCACCCCCATTATCCAGGAAATCCATATCAGTGCCGGGCATCTGCTGTGCAGGCTGGTGGACTACTATCTGTTTGAAGCAGTGGAAGAATTAAATGACTTTTTATAGTAAAACAGGAGGCAACAGTTTGGCCCTTTTTAAGGAAAGCAAGGCACCCCAGCGCCTGTTTTTTGCTTGATGCAGGAAAAAGACCTGGAAAACAGGCTCTGGGAGAGCCGGTCCCCTTGCGGGCGCCGCCTCCTGGCTGAAAGCCGTGCCTCATGCAGATGGCTAAACTGTTACAACAGGAGAATATTTATGCCCATCCATGAATATTGCTGTCATAAATGCAATAAAGAATTCGAGGAAATAGTACTCAGCAGCGATGAAACCGTAGTCTGCCCTGAATGCGGTTCAGACAGGGTGGAAAAATTCATGTCCGCCTGCAAGTTCAGAACCGGGGGGCCCATTGTCAGCGGGAGCCCGTCAGCCAATGCCGTGACCAGCAGAGGCAAAAGTGGATGCGCCGGGTGTTCCGGAGGCAATTGTTCAACCTGCTGAACAAAAACCGCCCATGAGCATCCTCATTAAAAAGGTACGGCTGGAAGACAGAATTGTGGATGTCCTGATTCAGGGCAGCAGGATTGCGTCCATCCAGCCGGAAATCACAACTCCGGCAGACCAGACCATTGACGGCACTGACAAGGCCATATTTCCTTCCTTTATAAACGGCCACACCCATGCGGCCATGACCCTGCTCAGGGGCTATGCCGACGATCTGGAGCTTTATACCTGGCTCAATGATCATATCTGGCCCTTTGAATCCAGGCTGACCCATAATGACATCCATATCGGGGCCAGACTGGCCTGTCTGGAAATGATCAAAGGCGGCACAACCTTTTTCTGCGACATGTACTGGCACATGCCGGCCACTCTGCAGGCTGTCCGGGAAATGGGGCTAAGGGCGGCACTGTCATCTGTTTTTATAGATTTTTCCGACCCTGCCAGGGCCAAAAAATTCAGATCAAGGACCAGAAAGCTGTTTCAACAAAACCCGGATGAGGACAGAATCAGCTTTATTCTCGGCCCTCACGCCATTTATACCGTCTCAAGAGAATCCCTGGTCTGGATTAAGGATTTTGCCCGGGACAACAACCTGCTCATAAACATCCATCTCTCGGAAACCCGAAAAGAGGTGCAGGACTGTATTCAGGCCCACGGCTTAAGACCTGTGGAATATCTGGACAGCATAGGACTGCTTGGCCCCAATCTTATTGCTTCCCATGCAGTCTGGGTCAATGAAGCTGAAATGGACCTTCTGGCCCAGGCAAAGGTCAAGGTGATTCATAACCCGGTCTCCAATATGAAACTGGGCTCAGGAATTTTCCCCTTCAGTGAAATGAGCAGAAGAAAGATCTGCATCGGCCTGGGTACGGACGGCTGCTCTTCCAACAACAACCTGAGCATGCTGGAGGAGATGAAAACAGCCGCCCTGATGGCCAAGTCCGGCAGTGTCAAGGGGCTGTCTCTGCCTGCCCCGTTCCTTGAGCAGGATCTGGCCGGATATCTGGAACAGACCATGTTAGATCCCACCCTGTTCACAGCTTCCCAGGCTCTGGAATGCGCTACTGTCAACGGCGCAAAAATCTTCGGACTGGAAACAGGCAGTATCCAGCCCGGCATGCTTGCTGACTGCATCCTGGTGAACCTTAATCATTATTCACTGGTACCCGGACATGATCTGGTCTCCAATCTGGTTTATTCAGCTTCGGATGAATGCGTGGACACCACCATCTGCAACGGTCGGGTACTGATGGAAAACAGGAGGGTGCCTGGAGAGGAAGACATTATCAGGGAGGTCAGAGAGTGGGAAGCGAATCTGATAAACCAGGCCTGATCCTGATATACACAGGAAACGGCAAGGGGAAAACCAGTGCAGCCGTGGGTCAGGCAGTCCGGGCCTCAGGTTCAGGTCTGAGGGTGGCTTTTGGCCAGTTTCTTAAACGGCCGGGCCAGGCCGGGGAACAGAAGCTTCTGGCGCAGCTCCTGGGACAGGATTTTCTGGCTGCAGGCAAGGGTTTTTTCCGCAGCGCCAGAGAGCGCCACAAGCACAGGCAGGCTGCTGTTGAACTTTTGCAATGGGCCAGAGAAAAAATCCCTGACCATGATCTGGTGGTCCTTGATGAGTCCATCTATGCCCTTCAGTCCGGACTGATCACCACAGAGGAACTGCAATCCATCCTGGATCTGGCCGCAGGCCAGGGAGTGCACCTGGTGCTCACCGGCAGAAACACTCCGGACTGGCTGGCGGAAAAAGCAGACACTGTCTCGGAAATCACCGAGATCAAGCATCACTTCCAGACAGGGCTAAACGCCGTCAGGGGCATAGAATACTGAACCCGGCATTCCCAGCTAAACCCCAAACCATTCCTTATCCCTCCACCCTCTACTGCCTTATTCATCATTCCTCATTCCTTTGTCCCAAGCCCTCAGCCCTCAGCATTCCTTTGTCCCAAGCCCTCAGCCCTCAGCCCACGCCCTCTTATAAGCCATGGCCAGAAACAGAGCAAACACAGCAGCCCCCACCCCGATGAGCACGTCATAGTAATCAGGTGCTGTCAGACTGAGCCTCATGAGCAGGGTGGAAATGGCAAAGCCGGAGTTGCGGAAGATATTCTTGAAATCCGGGAAAAAACTGTGGGAGATAAGCACCAGCAGCACATCGCTGAAGACCAGAATGGTGTAAAACTCAGCAAAAAAATCCAGCCCCCTGGTCAGTCCTGCCCAGGATAAAACAGTATAAATCCCCAGCAGGCAAAAAAGCGCAAGCAGAACCAGGGCCACCAGCTTCTTGGCTCCCACAAAAAGAAAAACCACCTGTCCTCTGCCTGCTTCCTCCCGTATGAACTGCTGGCGGTAATAAAAATTGAGCAGCACAAAGATAGTCAATGCTCCTATGCCGTAAGCGCCAATTCTCAGCACTGCGTCCATCTGACCGGACAGCCTGATGGGCTCGGTGAAATGTATCAGTTCCTTAAAGGCGTGCCGCAGAAAAATGAGAGCCAGTATCTCAAACTGCTTGCCCACTGCCCTGGATACTGAACAGGGCAGGATAAAGATCAGACTGATGACCTCTGTCAGCAGCAGCAGAGAAAAGGCCAGATTTACAGCATAAAACGGGTTGACCGGCAAATGCCGCCCCACAGAATCCGGAAGAAGCGAGAGCCGGTTCAGCTCGATAATGAGCAGGGACACCACAAAAAGTCCGATAAGTCCGGCTGTAACTGCTCTCTGGGTACTTTTGTGCTCCCAGTAATAATGCAGGGGATCATAGGCCTGATGAATCTTTTCAATCAATGCTGACAATTCCGTCTCCTTTTATCAAAAATAATCCACCAGATCAGTATGAAATTCTTGACTTGACACCCGGCATGAAATAGTAGTTCAAATTATTCGGACAATTGGTTCAAGGCCTTAATATTCACAATCATAACACACTGCAGCAACCGGCCATTTCCATGAAGTGCCGGCTTTCAGGGCTTGTTTTTTGGTTGATGCAGGAAAAAGACCTGGAAAAAACAGGCTCCGAAAGAGCCGGTCCCCCTCCGGGCGCCGTCTCCGGGCAGGAAGCCGCGTTTCATGCCAATGGCTAAACTGTTACTCCTGATTTTTTTCGCCCTGCTGCACTGGAACGCTCAATCGAGGTATTCATGAAAAAATTTGCAGCCATAGCTGTATTCATAGGAGCTGTTTTCGCCATCATGTTTCTGTACACTGCCCAGCAGCAGAAGCAGGAGGAAGCATCGCGCCAGAGCCTGCCTGAAATACCTTCGCCTGACACCGTGACCTTTGTCAATCTGGGCTCTGATTCCTGTGTGCCCTGTCAGATTATGGAACCGGTGATTCAGGAGCTGCAGGCTGATTACCAGGGTCAGGCCCTGATCACCTATGTGGATATTGACATTCATCCTGAGCAGGGCCGCAGATACGGCATAAAAACCATTCCCACCCAGATCTTTTTCAACCATCAGGGCCGGGAAGTCTTAAGGCATCAGGGTATCATGGACAGGGAATCCATTGTGGAAATTCTGGATCAGCTTCTCAATGAAGCCGAGACCGCTTCTGCAAAATCTTTCACCGCTGATTTATCATAAACCTGGTCTGCAACAGATATGCTGGAATCTTTTCTCATCTCGGTCAACTCCTGGATAACCCAGGGATCAGCAGCCGCTTTTGCCGGATCTTTTATATGGGGTGTGGTCAGCGCGGCTTTAAGCCCCTGTCATCTGGCTGCCATTCCACTCATTGTGGCTTATGTGGGCGGGCAGAAAAAAATCCTGGATTCCAGGGAAGCAGCAGCTTATTCTCTTCTGTTCTCCCTGGGCCTGTTCATCACCATTTTTGTCATTGGGATTATCTGCGCTGCTCTGGGCCGGGCCCTGGGAGATGTGGGCAGTTTCTGGCAGCTGATCATGGGGGCTGTTCTTATCTGGGTCAGCTTGAGCATGCTGGGTGTCCCCCAGTGTTCTCTGCCCGGCAACTTCACAGGCAGATTCAAGACCCAGGGATATTTGGGGGCCCTGGGGCTGGGGCTTGGCTATGGGGTGCTCTCCGGCATGTGCACCTTTGGCTTTCTGGCTCCCATCCTGGCCATCATCACTGTCCAGGAAAAAGTAGCCGCCGGAATAACCATGGTGGTTCTGTTCGCCCTGGGCCACTGCCTGCCCATCCTGGCTGCCGGCAGCTCAGCCGCCTTTGTCCGGAGGATTCTGGAGCTGAAATCCTGGCACGGGGCTGGTCAATGGTTCAGAAAAGGGGCAGGCCTCCTCATAGGATTTCTGGGGCTTTACTTCATCATCAACCCCTTCATGAACCTCTGAGAAAGCATTATGCGTTTCTGACAACAGAAACAGCACATATTATGTTCCAGCAAAATCCAGGTTAAAAACCAGGCAACAGTTCAGCCTTTTTAAGGGAAGCAGGGAACAGGCACCCCAGCGCTTGTTTCTGGCTTTAGGCAAGAAACAGATTTGGAAAGATCAGGCTCCGGGAGAGCCAGTCCCTGAGCTGCATGCAGCAGGCTGAACTGCTGCAGAACTTGGAAATTTCGGCCTGGCACCGGGACTGTCCCTGGCCAGGATGTCAAAAACGCGCAATGCTTCCAGCCTCTGAGGCTGTTCACAGGCAGACCCTCTTAGTGCCTGGTGGCAATAACTATCCCACCCAGAATCATCACCGCGCTCAAGGCATGAATCCATCCCACCGGCTCACCCAATAGCACATAAGCCCCCAGGCCGCTGAAAAGAGGCAGGGTGTAATAAATCAAGGCAGCCCTGGCAGGACCGATAAGCCCTATGGCCCTGGTCCAGAGAAAAAAAGAAGCCAGGGAGGCTCCCAGGCCGATGTAGAGCACTGAACCGGCCACTTCTGCTGAAAAGGGCGGCAGTCCCGCAAAAAAAGCTTCCACCACGGCCAGGGGAAAAAGCATTGCCAGCCCCAGCCCGAAGGTGGACATGAGAAACACCCCCTGGGTTATTTCCAGGGGTTTCTTGCGCACCAGGATGGTATAACCTCCAAAGACCATGGCTGCGGCCAGCATCCAGATATCCCCCGGAGCAAAGGAAAACTCGGCCAGCAGAGAAAAATCCCCTCTGGTGACCAGAGTCAGCACCCCGCCCAGGGCCATGAGCAGCCCTGCGGCTCTGGCCCGGCTGATGGGCTCAGCCAGGAAAATCCTGGACATGAGAATGATAAAAACAGGAGTGGATGTGGCAATCAGGGAAAGATTCAGGGCGGTTGAAGTCCGGGCTGCAACGTAAATCAGGGTGTTGAACACCGTGACTCCCAGCAGGGCCGTGGGCAGCAGATAACCCAGATTCCTGCGGATAATCTTCCGGGCTTTCCAGGCCTGTACTCCGGACAGGGCGGACAGGGCCAGGCATGCGGTCAGCCAGCGCAAAAAGGCCAGAACCGCCGGGCTGACGCTTTCATTGAGCTCTCTGGCTACAATAAAGTTTCCGGACCAGATTATGGTCGCCCCCAGGGCAAAAACAAACCCGGCCCATTTTTGCATAATTTTTTTTATTCCAATGTATTTTTTCAGCCTGCATCCTGATCCAGAAACTCAATCCGGCAGCAGACCCGGCAACCGGTCAGGATGCAGGAAACCCTGGCAGCTCAGTCAACAGCTGCCTGGACTTTACATCTTTTCCTCGCAGCTCACAGCGCAGAGCTTACCGCACATGGAGCAGCCTTTGCGGTCATGGGTGACCACCAGTTTTTCCCTGACCAGGGATCTGTCCAGGCTGTGGTGGATAATCCCTTCCCAGTCCAGATTCTGTCTGCTCAGGGATATGGCCTGATCCTGCTCCCAGGCCCCAGGGACCTTTTTTTCAAGATCAGCAATATGCGCAGCTGCCCTGGCAGCCATGACCCCCTGATAGACATCATTTTCATCAGGCAGGCCCAGATGTTCAGCCGGAGTAACATAACACAGAAAATCAGCCCCGGCAGCTCCGGCTATGGCTCCGCCTATGGCCGCGGTTATATGGTCATATCCGGCGGCAATGTCCGTGGGCAGAGGACCCAGGACATAAAAAGGGGCATTGCGGCACAGTCTTTTCTGCAGCTGCACCTGGCTTTTGATCTGGCTCAGGGGCACATGCCCCGGCCCCTCGATCATCACCTGAACACCGCGGTTATAAGCCCTCTGAGCCAGCTCGGACAGAATCATGAGCTCTTCAATCTGGGCCGCATCCATGGCATCAGCAATGCAGCCCGGCCGGAATCCGTCTCCAAGGCTTAAGACAACATCATACTTGCCTGCTATGTCCAGCAATTGATCAAAATTTTCAAACAGAGGATTTTCCCGGCCATGCTTCTTGATCCAGTTCATGAGGATGGACCCGCCTCTGCTTACGCAGGGCATGATTCTGGGGGACTCCTCCAGCCTGGCCACGGACTGCCTGGTAATGCCGCAGTGAACTGTAATATAGTCAACTCCCTGACGGCACTGGTTTTCAATCTCCCTCAGAAGAAGATCCGCATCCATGCTGCTCAGGGGCCTGCCCCGGTCCAGCAAGTCTGCAGCCAGGCCGTAAATGGGCACAGTTCCCACCATGCATGGTGCTTTTTCCAGATACATTTCCCGCAGGGCCTGCAGATCTCCGCCGGTGGACAGATCCATGACCGAATCAGTATCCGCTTTAAGGGCCTGTTCCAGCTTCCTGGATTCCAGGGCCATGTCTGCCAGCTCCGGGCTGGTGCCCAGGTTGGCGTTGACTTTGGTTTTCAGGCCCTGGCCAATGGCTCTGACCCTGGAAAAGCTGCGGCCCACATTGTGAGGCAGCACAGCCAGGCCTTCGGCCAGCAGCCTCCTGAGTACCTCAGGATTTATGCCTTCATGTCCGGCAGCCTTTTCCATTTCCGGGGTGATTAGCCCTGCCCTGGCTTTGTCCAACTGGGTGTTCATGATCTAACCTCCTGTAAATTGGTCTTCAGGAGGGAAAGAGAAGAGCAACGGCGGGACTGAAAAATATGTCCGGCTATGACTCCGCCTATCCCTCCGCCGGTATTATCCGGATCAGGTTCAAGGGGTGCAGTCTCAGCCCGGTAATGTTGCCGGGCGCCCCCAGGCGATAAATTAAACACTAATCTCAATTGCTCTGGTTATCAAGGCCTGTATCCCAAATTTTGCCCACATTGAAAATTCCGGCATCTTCAGCTCATGGCCTGATTCTTGAAAAGACAAAAAAATCAACCAGATTCACAAGAGGCAAGCACATGATTATATCCAGCCCTGAACAGCATCTGCAGGCATTAATGAACACCCCGGGTTCATCAGGAAAAAAACCTGCTGAACAGATTTTTGAAATGATCATGAACAAAAACCTGGCCACTGCTCCACCGTCGGCTCTGGCCCCTGGGGGCCCAGCCCTGCCGCCTGGCCTCTTTGCTGAACCAGAAGCCGCTGCTTTCCACCAGAACCAGGTGGTTCAGGACAAAGATCAGACCAGAAAAACTTCTGAAGCCGGTGTCTCCAGAATCAGAATGGCTGTGGATCCTTCCCCGGTTCCGGAAACAGCCCACAGCATCAGACAAAAAATTGACTTCAGAGCCCGGGCCCCTGAACAAATCAGGCCCGCGGCCCGTGAAGCAGGCCCTGATAATAATAATAATGCTCAGCCCCTGGACTCCCTGCCTTTTGCTAATCAGAGTCAGGCCCGGCTCCTGGCTGATTCTTCAGCCCCGGACCAGGAAAGCAAATCTTCGGCATCCGGCTTTGAGAGCATCTCAACCCAGTCTTCAGCCAGGGATCAGGTTCTGGCCGGACTGCTGGCTGATTCCAGCCGGCAAACCGCCCCGGAACCAGCAAACAGGCCTGAAAACCGCCCCTTTGCCGGGCTGGACAATACCCTGCCTCGCAGGCAGCAGAGTCCTGCTGCAGCATACAAAGAACACGCTGCATTTGCCCGGCCTGCTGACTCCTCAGCCCGGGACTCTGCCCTTGAAAATTCCAGACCAGGACAGCTGGCAGCCAGGTTTGAATCCCACGGAAGCTCCTCAGCCATTGGTTATGACCGCCGGGGAGGGACCTGTTACGGAATTTATCAGCTTTCCTCCCGCCGGGGGACCATGGGCGAATTCCTTGATTTTTTGGATGACAAAGCCCCGGACATCTCCTCCCGCCTGAGAAACGCAGGCCCGGCCGACTCCGGCGGCAAAACAGGGGCCATGCCCATGGAATGGAAAGTCATTGCAGCTGACCAGCCTGAAAGACTGGCTGATCTGCAGCACCAGTTCATTGAGGACAAATTTTACCGGCCTGCTGCAGCAGGAGTGGGGGAAAGGCTGGGCCTGGACATGGATCAGGCCACCTTTGCCCTCAGGGAGGTCCTCTGGAGCACTGCAGTCCAGCACGGAGTGTACGGAGCCATGGATATCTTTCAGGAAGCCGGGGCTTCCATTGACTTTAAACAGGGGGAGACATCCGAGCGGCGAATGATTCAG
The DNA here is from genome assembly GCA_964531185.1 of uncultured Desulfovibrionales bacterium. GTDB lineage: Bacteria > Desulfobacterota > Desulfovibrionia > Desulfovibrionales > Desulfonatronovibrionaceae > CAZHCY01. The sequence continues at coordinate 12,226 of CAZHCY010000011.1, forward strand.
GCTGTGTACGACGAAAGAAGGACCAGATTCAGCGGTTCCACCCAGGCTGTCCAGGCTGCGGTGCAGAACAGGTTCAACCAGGAAATGCAGATGGTCCTGGCCATGCTGCCCGGAACAGGGGATACAGTGGCTTAACCCCTGGTCTTTATCCGGCCCGGTCAAAACCGTATCTGACCAGCTCCTCAAAATAGGGAATGGTTTTTTCCAGCCCCTCCTTCAAACCCACCCTGGGCTCCCAGCCGAATTTTTCCCGGGCCAGGCTGATATCCGGACGCCGCATGCGGGGATCATCCTCAGGCAGGGGCAGATGCTTTATCTCAGACCTGCTTCCTGTCAGATCAATGATGGTCTCGGCCAGCTCGCTGATGGCGAATTCCCCCGGGTTGCCCAGGTTCACCGGGCCGATAAAGCTTTGATCATTGTTCATGAATCTGATGAAGCCTTCCACCAGATCGTCAATATAGCAGAAAGATCTGGTCTGTTCTCCGCTGCCGTAAATGGTCAGGGCACCGCCTCGAAGTGCCTGGATTATAAAATTGGAAACCACCCTGCCGTCGGCTGGATGCATCCTGGGCCCGTAGGTATTGAAAATCCTGCCCACCCTTATATCCAGAGCGTGTTTTCTGTGATAGTCAAAAAAAAGGGTTTCAGCGCATCTCTTGCCTTCGTCATAACAGGATCTGGGCCCAATGGGATTCACGTTTCCGGTATAGGATTCCACCTGGGGATGCACCTCAGGGTCTCCGTACACCTCGCTGGTGGAGGCCTGAAAAATCCTGCATCCCAGCCTTTTGGCCAGGCCCAGCATATTGATGGCTCCCATGACACTCACTTTTGTAGTCTGGACTGGATCATGCTGATAATGTACAGGTGAAGCCGGACAGGCCAGATTCCATATCTCGTCCACTTCCACATACAAGGGAAAAGTAATATCGTGGCGCAAGTTTTCAAAATAATGGCTGCCTTGAAGATGGGCTATGCTGCCCCGGCTCCCGGTAAAAAAATTATCCACGCTGAGCACAGAATACCCTTCAGCTATGAGCCGGTCGCAGAGATGCGAGCCGATAAATCCTGCGCCGCCGGTAACCAGAGCGGTTTTTCGAAAATAATTGATCATGTTTTCAAACTCCTTAGTATTTCCCTGTCTGCCGGTATCGAACAAAAACCCCAGGGCATGGCCTTTCCAGAATCCTTTCCAGGTTCAGTTATCTTCAACCTCCTGAAAAGGCAAACCCTGAAACCGGTTCAGACAGCCTTTTTCAACCTTTAATCACCCGGAAAAACCATGAATAATAAATCCCCCCAGCAGCATCTTCTTGCCAGCGGGTCCTTCTGCAATGGCCAGCCTGCAGAACTCTTCCGCCTGGCTCCCATAGGCATTTTCAAATCCACTCCCCTGGGCCGTTTTCTGTGTGTCAATCCGGCCATGTCCAGCATGTACGGCTTTAATACACCAGAAGAAATGCTGTCCCAGGTATCAGATATTTCAACCCAGATTTATCATGACCCGGCTGACAGAAAAATCTTTATGGAACTTTTAGCCGGTCAGGGCCGGGTAACTGATTTTGAGTGCAGGCATGTCCGGGCCGACGGGACCGGAATATGGGTATCCATGAGCGCTTCAGAACTGCATACCCCTGAAACCGGCACCTTTTATCAGGGCTTTATCATGGATATCACCCAGAGAAAAGAAGCTGAAGCTGAAGCAGCCCGGGAGGCAATCCTGAACAAGACCCTGCTCGGGGCCCTGGGCGAAGGAGTGTACGGCATTGACATGAACGGACTGTGTACCTTTGTCAATCCGGCTGCCCTGAAAATGCTGGAAATGTCTGAAAAGGAACTTATCGGCCGGGATCAGCACGAACTTTTCCACTGCCGGCATCCTGACGGTTCAGTCTATGACCGGGCTGCATGCCCTGTCTTCAACACCCTGAAGGACGGACAGACCAGGCAGACTGACGACTACTTTATCACCGGCAGCAAAAACCTCATGCCTGTTAAGCTGACTGTTTCTCCGACATACATGGATAACCAGCAGGCAGGGGCAGTGGTGGTCTTCAGGGATACTTCCAGGCTGAAATCCTATCAGAAATCTCTGCGCATCATGGCTGAAAGCAATGTTCAGCCCGGAGAGGACATGTTTTCCTTTCTGGTCAAAAACATTGCCCAGTCCCAGGATAAATGCTGCGCCTTCATTGCTTCAGTGGATGAAAATCTTCCAGAAAAGGCCATGACCCTGGCGGTCTGGGAAAGGGGCAAAATAAGAGACAATTTCTGTTATGACCTGGCCGGCACTCCCTGTGAAAATATTGTTCGTCAGGGAACCTGCCTGTATAGTGAAAAGGTTCAGGAAAAATTCCCTGATGACCACCTGCTCATTGAGATGGGCGTGGAGAGTTACTGGGGCAGCCCCCTGAAAAACAGCTCCGGCAGGGTGACTGGTCTGATAGCCCTCATGGATGATCAGCCCATGACCCAAGACCGGCATACCCTTTCTCTGCTCAAGAGTTTTGCCATCAGGGCGGCTGCGGAAATGGAGACCAGATCCTTCAGGGAAAACTACCAGTTTCTTTTTGAAAGCATGTCCCAGGGGGTTGTCTATCTTGACACCTCAGGCAATATCCTCAAAGCCAACCCCTCAGCCCGGAAAATTCTCGGCCTCTCCCGGAAAGACATCCAGGAAAAGCAAAAACCCCTTTGCAGACTGCAGATGGTCTTTGAAGACGGAACCCCCTGTCCGGACCATCAGAGGCCGTGCATGCGGGCCATCAGTTCAGGCAGGGAAATTACCAATGAAGTCATGGGGATCTATAATCAGGAAACCGGCAGCCGGGCATGGATAATCATCACTGCTGTACCTCTTTTTTCGCCTTTGTCCTCCAGTCCATACATGGTTTATACAACTTTTCAGGACATTACTCAGCTCAAGAACATCCAGTCTCAGCTTGTCCAGGCCAGAAAGGAGGCTGAGGCGGCCAGCCTGGCCAAAAGTGAATTTCTGGCCAATATGAGCCATGAAATACGCACCCCCCTCAACGGTGTCATCGGCATGACGGATCATCTGCTGGGAACCAGGCTTGATGAAGATCAGAAACAGTATGCCCAGGTGATCAAATCCAGCGGAGATGCCCTTCTATCCCTTATCAACGATATTCTGGACTTTTCCAAGATTGAAGCCGGCAAATTCAAAATCCAGCCTCATGACTTCAACCTCAGGAATGCTCTTGAAAATTATGCCCGGAACATATCCACCAGATGCTCTGACAATAATCTTGAGTTTGCCCTCCTGCTGGATCCTGCCCTGCCCAGCTGCGTCAAAGGTGATGAATTGCGCCTGTTTCAGATCCTGGAAAATCTCATGAACAACGCCCTTAAATTCACAGAACAGGACAAAATTACCCTTAAGGCTGATGTTGCTGAAGAAAAAGACCCGGAGATCAGGGTCCGGTTTTCGGTTACTGATACAGGCACAGGCATCCCCAAAGAAAAACAAGGGGTTTTGTTTCACAAATTTTCCCAGGTGGACGGCACCACCAGGCGAAAACACGGAGGCACCGGGCTTGGTCTGGCCATCTCCAGACAGCTGGCTGAACTCATGCAGGGACAGATCGGAGTCAACTCCAGGCCTGGTCAGGGTTCTGAATTCTGGTTCACTGTAAAATTCCAGAAAGATGTTCACCAGTGCCCGGCTCCAGTCGATCCCCTGGAACAGTCCCAGGCTGAGCAGCCGGGCACGGCTTTGGAAAAAACCTGCATTCTTCTGGCGGAAGACAACCAGGTCAACCAGCTGGTGGTCTCCAAAATGCTCAAAAAGCTTGGTCATGAGGTGGTCATCGTCTCTGGCGGTTATCAGGCTGTGGAAGAATACTCCAGGGGATTATGCCGGCTTATTCTCATGGACATTCAAATGCCGGAAATGGACGGACTGGAAGCCACCAGACGCATCCGGGCCCTGGAACAGGCAGATTCTTCTCAATCCGGCTCCAGGATTCCCATCATCGCCATCACCGCCCACGCCCTGCATGAAGAACGGCAAAAGGCCTTTGATGCCGGAATGGACGATTACCTGACCAAACCCCTGAAAACAGTTCATCTGCAGGAGATACTCAGCAAGTGGCTCCCGGGCCGGCCAGGCCCTGATCAGCCTCCAGAAACTGTCCAGACAGCATCTGAATCCTGGTTCAAAAGCCAAGTGTTCATGGAAAGAATCATGGAGGACAAAGACCTGGCCAGGGAAATCCTGGAGATGTTTCTGAAAAGCATCCCTGAACATTTAAGAACCATCAGCACCCAGCTTAAGGCAGGCAACCCAGAGGCGGTCATGAAAGCGGCCCACTCCATAAAGGGCACTGCAGCCAATACCGAGTCTGTTGGGCTGTCCAGCAAGGCTGCTGCTCTGGAACAGGCTGCCCGGGAAAATGACCGCCAGACCATGGCCAGCCTGGCCCCGGAACTGGAAAAACTGTTCACCAGGACCAGGCAGGAGATGAAGGAGTTCCTGAAAAACCTCTGACTTTAGAAGGGGATGTCAGACTGGTCAGACCGGTCCGACTGGTCTGACCGGTCCGACCGGTCCGACTGGTCTGACTGGTCCGACTGGTCTGACTGGTCCGACTGATCTGACTGGTCCGACTGGTCCGACCAGTCCAACCACCCAGACTCCTTCTCTCTCCCCCAGCCTGCGGCTTCTTCTTTAAATCCCTCACTCCTGGCTTTTTTCCTGGCCCTGTACATCCTCTCGGTAAAGCCGCCCTTTTCCAGGAAGTCCTTTTCCAGCCGCCTCAGCTGACGCATGAGCAGATAGCTGGCCTGATGGGCCATACAGAGCATAATATTGGCGCATACTTCAGCCGGGGCGGTTCTCATGGCCTGCAGGGCCGCCATCAGCGGCTCATCCAGCACCTCCCGGCCCTGGGCCGCAGGGGCTGTTTCAGGAGCCCGCCCCCCGGGCGGAGGGAGTTTTCCGGCCAGTCTGGCCCGCATATTCCTGACCCTGGCTGAATCCTTGTCCCAGATGCTCAGGCTGTTCTGACGCAGAAAATGTTCATAATCCTCTATGAGCTCGCCCAGGCTGGCCCTGGCAATGCTGGTCAGCTTGATCTCCATCTTGCCTGAAGCAGCCGAGGCCAGAGAACCCTCGGCAATGTTCTGCACCCCGCTTCTGGCGGCCTGGATCATCTGCTCCCTGGTCCTGGAAAAACTGCTCACAAACCTTTTGCAGAATATCTCGGTGCCGTCATATACAGCCAGGGCCACTGCATAGCTTCGCAGCTTTTTAAAGCCGCCATGCACCGGAATCAGACCCTGATCACCTTTGCTTTTCTTCATATCCGCTCTTTTTTACTGCTCTTCCTCCTGCTTCCTCAGGGCCCGGGGCGGAATAAGCACAGACACCGGCTGTTTGACCCCTACAAATTCATCCAGACTGATCAGCTTTTCAATCTGGCTGGAGCTTATTTCACTGCCTTTCTGCAGAAGCAGTCTGCCGTTAAGGGACCTGATCTCTTCAGTAACCACCATATACGGAGCCAATTCCCTGAGCCTGATCTGTCTGTGCTCATACCGGGCCTGGGCCTGAAGCACCTCCATAAAGGCTTTAACCACTGCAGGATCATAACGGTTCTTTCTGGACCGGATCTTTTCCAGGGCATCCCTGGTATTTACCCCCCTGGACAGAAGCAGGTCATAATCCAGGACCAGCTTCAGAATTCTGGACCCCAGAGGAATATCCTTCCCCTTGACCTCATCCAGGGGCACTCCCCGGCCGTCATAAAGTTTTTCCTGATAGGCAATCATACCGGCCATGCCTTCCAGACGGGGAATCATGCTGATCATTCTGGAACCAGCTTCAGGATGCCGGCCGAAGAGCAGAATCTCTTCGCCCTGCAGCCTTTCTCCGGTCTTGAGCTTTTCCAGCACAGAAGGGGGCAGGGTAATGCAGCCGATCTGTGAAAGCAAAGCTCCGGTTTCATAAAACCAGACATCGGTTTCTCCCAGTCTGGCCGCAGTATCCCGGACAAAGCGTCTGATTCTGGTGGCCCGGCCCATGGCCAGCTCATTGGTGGATCCTAACGTGAGTTTACGAGTTATATTTTTTAGCAACAAAAAAGTTTGACATTTC
>CAZHCY010000012.1:0-17856 GCA_964531185.1 uncultured Desulfovibrionales bacterium
TGGGCTAACCGGGATTAGGAATCCCGTGCTCTATCCTACTGAGCTACGGGGGCTTTGCCAGGAGCGGGAACTAAGTCTTTTCTACAAAGCGCTGCTTTTTGTCAAGGATTAAATTGGGCCTGTGGCAACAGTCCATAACTTTTAAAAACAAGCAGAAGACCTATAGTTTAGCCTTTTGCATGTGGCACGGCTTCCTGCCCGGAGGCGGCCACCGGAGGGGGACTGGCTCTGCCAGAGCTTGTTTTCCTAAGTCTTTGTTTACATCGATCAATAAACAAGGGCTGAGGTGCCTGTCCCTTTGCTTTTCTTAAAAAGGGCTAAGCTGTTGCGCAGAGAAAAAGACCCCAGGCCCTCATCTTGATCTAATGAACAGAATTGAGAAAAGCAGGTGCCGAAAGAGGCACTGCCAGCTACATATGCTAACGGTAAAAAACTTTATAAGTCTGACCCTGGAAAGCCAGATCGGCCAGTGGCCGAGTCTGGGCAATAATTGGACTGGTTGTTCCGGAAAATGCGCAGGATAATCATATATGCCCTGCTTCAGGTCCCGGGCTTTTTGTTCGTGGGCATACTTTTGCTCCTGGCCTGGGAGAATGGCTGGGTATCAACCCGGACTGCGCTTCTTATTATGGGTATCTGGGTGGGCAAAGATGCTGTGCTTTACGGATTTTACAAGCAGGCTCTGACCCCCGGATCCCAGGATGTTATTGCCAGGCTTCACGGTTCAGTGGCTGTGGTCAAAAATCCTCTTGAGCCAGAAGGACATGTGGCCTTGAGGGGAGAGCTGTGGAAGGCAGTTCTTGATGATGGAAACAGAGCTGTTCCCGGAGAAAGGGTAAAGGTTGCTGGAAACAAAGGCCTGACCCTGAAGGTAAGAAAGCTGGACAGGAATGACCAGCGGCTTTGAGGCTGCCCTGTCCGGACCTGTTTAGAGCAGGAATGATAAGGAACTGTTCTGCTGCCAGCTTCAGGTGTTTTCAGTCTGAAACAGCGGCTGCAGCCGTTACCCCTATTATCCTTTTCTGCACCCTTGCTGTTGAGGCTTCCTGGTGCCTCGCCACTCAGTCGGATTCCCCTTGTTCTGTCCAGTCTGATGATTTGTTCTTGATTTGATTATCTATATATTATAATAAGTTTCAGCCACCATGAAGGTTTTTTTGACAATTTTGTAATCTTTGTGGGGCTTTTCTGACTTGGGGCAACAACCATTCAACCTTACCAAAGGAGGCAGTTCATGAAAAAAGGGATTATGATTGCGGCGCTGGCCGGATTGATGCTTTTTCTTGCTGGGGCAGGGAGTGCCATGGCTGAAATCAGGATCGGTCTGATGTGTCCTTTAACCGGTTCCTGGGCCAGCGAAGGGCAGGACATGAAAAATATTGTGGAGCTTCTGGCAGATGAAGTTAATGCCGCCGGCGGAATTAACGGTCAGGAGGTTGATATCCTGGTGGAAGATGACGGAGGAGATCCCAGAACTGCTGTATCCGCTGCCAATCGTCTGGCTACCAGGGATGTGACAGCAGTTATCGGTACATACGGCTCATCCATCACTGAGGCAACTCAAAATATTTATGATGATTTCGGGATTATCCAGGTAGCCAACGGAGCAACCTCCATCCGCCTGACCCAGAAGGGGCTGGAGTATTTCTTCAGGACATCTCCAAGGGATGACGAGCAGGGCAGAGTTGCAGCGGAAACCATTGACAGCATGGGGTTCAACAAGGTGGCTGTTCTTCATGACAGCACTTCCTATGCCAAGGGGCTGGCTGATGAGACCAGGACCCTTCTGGAGCAGGAAGGCAAGGAAGTCGTCTTTTTCGGTGCTCTTACCCCTGGAGAGCGGGATTACAGCACCATCCTGTCCAAGATGAGAAATGCCGGTCCGGAAATGGTATTTTTTACCGGATATTATCCTGAAGCCGGTCTTTTGCTTAAGCAGAAGGATCAAATGAACTGGGATGTTCCTTTCCTGGGCGGTGACGCCACCAACAATTCCGATCTGGTGGCCATTGCCGGGGACAGCGCTGAAGGCTTCTATTTTCTGAGCCCTCCGGTTCCCCAGGATCTGGATACTCCTCAAGCCAAGGATTTCATGGATTCATTTACTGAAAAATACCAGGCCAACCCCAGTTCCATCTGGGCTGTTCTGGCAGGAGACGCCTTTCTGGTTCTGGCAGACGCCATTAAAGCCACAGACTCCACTGACAAGGATGAAGTGGCCGGGTATATGCACAACGACCTGGAAGTGCAGGGGCTGACTGGAACCATTTCCTTTGATGAAAACGGAGACCGGGTGGGCGAATTGTATCGTCTGTACCAGGTGGACGGTAACGGCAACTTTGTGATGCAATAGAAACAACGGGCTGTTCAAGCGCGCCGGAACTTATCCGGCGCGCTTTTTTGGTTTTTTTTCGGACAAGGACGATATTTCCGGCAGTCATGACCGGTTTGAAAGTGTTGTCCTGCCATTAATCCTGAAACCGAACCTGGAAACATGAAATGAAATTTTTCTTTGAACAACTCATAAACGGTTTGGCTGTGGGCGGAATTTACGCTCTCATAGCCCTGGGATATACCATGGTTTACGGGGTTATGAGACTTATAAACTTTGCCCATGGAGATCTGTTTACCATTGGCTCTTATCTTGGCATGACCATTTTGTCCGCCTATGCGGTTTCCACTTACATGGGTCCTTTTGCCGGAGTGGTGGTGCTGATTCTTATGGTAATGGCCATAGTGGGCATTGTGGGCATGATTCTGGAGAGGGTGGCCTATCGCCCTGTTCGTCAAGCAGACAGACTCTCAGCAGTGGTATCCGCCCTGGGTGCCTCCATATTTTTTTCCAACATGGTCATGCTCATCTGGGGGCCCAGGTTCAGGGTTTATCCTTCTGATGTTCTGCCCAGGACCAGCATCAATATCCTGGGCCTGGATGTCCCTTTATTAAGGATCCTTGTCTTTCTGACCTCTCTGGTTCTCATGGGGTTGCTTTACTTTTTCGTGCAGAAAACCAGAACCGGAACCGCCATCCGGGCCGTGGCCATTGATCACGGCGCATCCAGACTCATGGGCATCAATGTCAACAGGATCATCTCCCTGGTTTTTCTGATAGGTCCTGCCCTGGGCGGGGCTGCAGGGGTTATGGTGGGTCTTTATTACGGCCAGGTGAACTTTACCATGGGCTGGTCCTATGGCTTAAAGGCTTTTATTGCGGCAGTGCTGGGCGGCATTGGAAATATTCCCGGAGCCATGATCGGGGGCCTGCTGCTGGGGGTGATTGAGGCCATGGGCGCAGCCTTTATCTCCACTGCCTGGAAAGACGGGATAGCTTTTATGGTTCTGATTCTGATCCTAATTTTCCGGCCTACCGGAATCCTTGGAGAGAGGGTGGCGGACAAGGTCTGACGCAAGTCTTTCCGGGAGCATTTGAGTTGGGGCTGTCAGCCGGACTGAGGAATATTCCCCGGCTGGATTCTGATGGAGAAAGTAAAGCATTAGTCTTATGCTGGTGATTCTTGATTATGCCAGCAGGAAGTATAAGTATGTTAAAAAACAAAAATCTTGTCGTTCTTGTGGCATTTTCTGTATTTATTGTTATATGTCCGCTTTTTCTAAACAGTTACTGGGTGGATGTGATCAACAATATCGGGCTGTATGCTATCCTTGCTTTGAGTCTTAATTTTATTGTTGGATATACAGGTCTTTTCCATATGGGGCATGCCGCCTTTTTTGCAGTAGGGGCCTATACATCCGCAGTACTGAATACTTCCTACAGCATTCCCATACTGTTTCTGCTTCCAGTAAGCGGAGTTGCTGCAGCTGTTTTCGCTTATCTGGTGGCCAAACCCATTATTCATCTTCGTGGTGATTACCTGCTCATTGTGACCATTGCCATAGTGGAAGTGGTGCGCATTGCTCTGGTCAACAATGTATTCGGGCTTACAGGAGGTTCCAATGGAATTTTCGGCATCTCCAGGCCGGAATTTTTCGGCCTGTCCATCCGCCGGCCCCACGAGTTTTATTATTATATCTGGGCTTTTCTGGGGTTGAGTGTCTATCTTTTCCACCAGCTTGAAAAATCACGCTTTGTCAGGGCCCTGAATTACATCAAAAATGACGAGGTGGCTGCTGAAGGCAGCGGCATAGACATTGCCCATTACAAGCTGGTGGCTTTTGTTCTGGGGGCTTTCTGGGCAGGTATGGTCGGCAACATATACGCCTCCAAGATGACTTTGATTTCTCCGGAATCCTTTAATTTCTGGGAATCGGTTATCCTTTTTGTCATAGTTATCCTGGGCGGCTCAGGAAGCATCAGAGGGGTCATTCTGGGCGCATTTCTGATCATAGGTCTTCCTGAAGTATTCAGGCAGTTTGCAGGGGCCAGGATGCTTATTTTCGGAGGGGCCATGGTGGCCATGATGGTTTTCAGACCCCAGGGTTTTCTGCCGCCTCTGCCCAGAAAGCATCCTGTTCATAAGATCAAACCCGGAGAGGAAACTTTATGACGCTCTTGAGCATAACCAATCTGACCAAGAAATTCGGCGGACTTATGGCGGTCAACAATGTCAGCTTTGATGTTGATCAGGGCAGGATTATGGGGCTCATAGGGCCTAACGGGGCAGGCAAAACAACTGTTTTCAACCTTATTACCGGTAACTATATTCCTGATGAAGGCCGGGTGATATTTAACGGCCGTGAACTGGTGGGCTTGAAAACCAATAGAATTGTGGGGCTGGGGATTGCCAGGACCTTTCAGAGCATCAGACTGTTCAAGAACCTGTCTGTGCTGGAAAATGTTCTGGCAGGATGCCACTGCCGCATGCGTTCCGGGATATTTTCCTCCATGCTTCGTCTGCCTTTTCAGCGCCAGGAAGAGCGCAGGGCTCTGGCCCGGGCTCTAAAGGAGCTGGATTTTGTGGGGCTCAAGGAGCATATGGATATCAAGGCCATGAATCTGTCCTACGGCAATCAGCGTCTTCTGGAAATAGCCAGAGCTCTGGCCAGCGATCCCAAGCTGATAGTTCTTGACGAACCCGCAGGGGGAATGAATGATTATGAAACCCAGCAGCTGGTGGGCCTGATCGACAAGATGCAGAAGCGGGGACTGACTGTTTTACTCATAGAACACGACATGAACCTGGTCATGCGTATTTGTGAAGATATCGTGGTCCTGGAGCACGGGGCAAAAATAGCACAGGGACCTCCTGAAGCCATAACCAGTGATCAGCGGGTGATAGAGGCCTATCTGGGCATAGAAGATGAAGACGAGGATGAGGAATAAACATGCTGTTAAGAGTCAAGGACCTGTTTGTGAACTACGGCAATGTGGAGGCCCTGCACGGCATCCATCTGAATGTGGAGCAGGGAGAGATAGTGACCATCCTGGGGGCTAACGGGGCAGGCAAGTCAACCACTTTGATGACCATCAGCGGCCTGGTGCGCCCCAAAAAAGGGGAGATATACTACAAGGATACAGCCATCAACAAACTGGAAGGGCATGAAGTGGTCAAACTGGGCATAGCCCAGGTTCCTGAAGGAAGAAGGGTGTTTCCCACTCTGACTGTCCAGGAGAACCTGAATCTGGGAGCCTTTACCATAACAGACAAGGACGTGGTCCAGAAGTCTCTGAAATGGATATTTCAGCTTTTTCCCAGACTTGAAGAGCGCAGAGAACAACTGGCCGGGACCCTTTCCGGCGGAGAACAGCAGATGCTGGCCATTGCCAGAGGGCTTATGGCCGGCCCCAGACTGCTGCTTCTTGACGAACCCAGTCTGGGACTGGCTCCGATTCTGGTGAAATCCATATTTGAAACCATCAAAGAAATCAATGCCAGCGGAGTCACTGTGCTTCTGGTGGAGCAGAATGCCAGGGCTGCTCTTAAGCTTGCTCACAGGGGATATGTTATGGAAGTGGGCAAAATTGTCCTGGAAGACAGCTCAGAGAAGCTGCTCAAAAACCCGGAGGTACGCAGGGCCTATCTGGGAGGCTGATCAGCAGCCATTCATGGGTGACAAAAGTTTGAATGAGAGTTATGAAAATAACAGATCAGGCTTTTTGGGGAAAGACCGGGACTGAGTTTGCCTGTGCCTTTTTCCTCTAAATCCTTTTCCTGCGCGTCTTTTATGCACTGCATCAAACAATACCCGGAACAGGGGGCAGTTGATGTCTGACATGGGGCACATTTGAGAAAAAAGAAGCGCTGGATCCCTTTGCAGCCCGCCCTGCAAAGGGCTGCACCATTATCATTTACCAGGGAGCATGCTTTGGAATCCGCAATAAGCATCACTGGCCAGGCTGATTTTGTCCAGGACAGAGAATATGTCCTGCAACCGTTCAAATCCGGCAGCAAACAGCCTGGATATCAGGCCGGGTATGATGCTTTATCCGGATTAAGGGCAGGAAGCTATCTGACAGACAAGGGCCTGCTTTTTCAGGTGGTGGACAGAATCTGGGTTTCTGCACAAGGAGAAATCGGAGGACTGGGGCTTAAGGTGCTGTCCCTGACTGATTTTTCTTTGAACGGAACCATGAAACCGGCCTTGAGCCGCCAGGGCTTTTCCCTGGCCTGGATTACCCTCAGCGACAAGGGAGCCAGCGGACAGAGAATGGATGAAAGCGGCCCCCTGATTGAAGAGCTCTGCTTTGATGCTTTAAAAATCAGCCTGGCCAGAGGCTTTATGATTCCTGACCATCCCCGTCTGCTCAGATCTCTTCTTGAACAGCTCTGCCTGATGTCCGGTTTTGACCTGGTGCTGACCACCGGGGGAACCGGAGTTGGACCAAGGGATTTCACCCCTGAAGTAACCAGGGGTCTTGTGGACAGAAGTCTCCCAGGTTTTGAACGGGCCATGCTCAACGCTTCCCTGGCCAAGACTCCACACGCCGTAATATCCAGGGCAGCGGCAGGAACTCTGGACCTCAGCCTGGTGATCAATCTTCCCGGCAGCCCCAAAGGCGTACAGGAAAATTTTCAGGCCATAGCTCCGGCCCTGAATCATACTCTGAAAAAACTTCAGGGGGACCAGTCTGACTGCGCTTCCGGATAATTAATGGAAATTTTCCTGGCTGATCTGCATATTCATTCCCGCTTCTCCAGGGCGACCAGCAAAAGCCTGGACCCCCTGCATCTGGCGGCCTGGGCCCAGATAAAAGGCATCAGTCTGGTGGGTACCGGTGATTTCACCCATCCAGGCTGGATGGATATGCTGCAGGATCATCTTGTACAGGGCCAGGACGGTCTGCTTCATCTGAAAAGGGAGGCTGATCTCAGTGCCCTGGTGGAAGGCTATGACCAGGAAATCAAGGCCAGAACCAAATTTCTTCTTTCCGCTGAAATAAGCTCCATCTACAAGCAGGACGGCAAGGTCCGCAAAATCCACAATCTGGTCTATATGCCCGGGTTTGCACAGGCCCAGCGTTTCAATCGCAAACTGGAAAGAATCGGCAATCTCAAGTCCGACGGCAGGCCTATCCTTGGACTGGATTCCAGAAGTCTTCTGGAAATGGTCCTGGAAACCGATCCTTATGCCTATGTGGTTCCAGCCCATATCTGGACTCCCTGGTTCTCGGTATTCGGGTCCAAGTCAGGATTTGATACTCTGGAAGAGTGCTACAAGGATCTTACTCCCCATATTTTCGCCCTGGAGACAGGCCTGTCCTCTGACCCGGATATGAACTGGATGTGGAGCGCCCTGGACCGCTACTCTTTGGTTTCCAATTCCGACGCCCATTCAGCGGAAAACCTGGGCCGGGAAGTGAATATTTTTCAGGGGGAAATGAGCTATGAGGGCATATACAGGGCCTTGCGCAGGGAAGGGCTGGGACACAGGTTTCTGGGGACCATGGAGTTTTATCCTGAAGAGGGTAAGTATCATCTGGACGGGCACCGCAAATGCGGGGTGATGCTGGATCCCAGGCAGACCATGGCCAATAAGGGCCTATGCCCGGTGTGCGGAAAACCGGTTACCGTGGGTGTGCTGAACAGGGTTCTGGCCCTGGCGGACAGGGATACTCCTGCCCAGCCTTCATGTCAGCCTGGATATTATTCAGTGATTCCCCTGAAAGAAGTCATGTCAGAAATTCTGGGGGTGGGCCCTAAAACCAAAAGGGTGCAGGCCTTATACAACCAGGCAGTGTCCAGATTTGGTTCTGAAATGAATATTCTGCGCCAGGTGCCTGTGGAAGAGTTGAGCAGGCTTTCACCGGTCCTGGCCGAGGCCATTCAGAGAATGCGGTCCGGAGATGTCATCAAGGAGCCTGGTTTTGACGGGCAGTTTGGAAAGATAAGCGTCTTTTCCGCCCAGGAACGCAGAGAACTCAAGCATGGCAAAGCTCTGCTGGGGGCCGGTTATGAAGATGATAAGCAGCATTATATCAGATCAGAGCCCGGTCCTGAACAGCCCACCCAGGTCAGGGATGAACCTGAAGAAAGTGTGGTCTTTAATCCCCAGCAGCTGGAAGCGGCAGCCTATGACCAGGGGCCGCTTCTGGTGCTGGCCGGTCCGGGCACAGGAAAGACTCAGACCCTTATGGGCAGAGTGGGGCATCTTTTCAGGCAGGGCATCAATCCCAGGCATATCCTGATACTTGCTTTTACGCGCAAGGCTGCCAGGGAAGTCAAGGACAGGCTGGCTCTTGTCCACGGCAGTGAGCAGGCCCTGCCCAGAGCTGAAACCATACATGCCATGGCATATGAATACTGGCAGAATATTTACCGGGAAACCCCTCTTATTCTTGGCGAGGAGGAGGCCTTTAAGGTTTTTTCCCAGGCCAATCCTGAGCTCAAGGGCACTGAGCTCAAGGAGGCCTGGAACCAGCTGAATCTGGCCAGGGAAAAGCGGCAGGAAATATCCCTGGCTGGCGAGAACTACGCCCGCCAGAAGCAGGACTGGAATCTGGTGGACTACATTGACCTCCTGGAATTCTGGCTGGAGGAGATTCAAAGCGGTAAATTTGTCAGACCCTTTACCCATGTGCTGGTGGATGAGGTTCAGGATCTGTCCAGACTTCAGCTTGATCTGATCCAGGGGCTCCTGCCGGAAAGCGGTGCTGGATTTTTCGGCATAGGCGATCCGCGGCAGTCCATTTACGGTTTCAGAGGAGCTCTGAAAGATTCCGCCCGGTCCCTGGCCCGGAAATGGCCTGAAATTAAAATCGTCCATCTTTTGGAAAACTATCGATCTTCCCAGAAGATACTTGATTTTTCAAAGGCGTTGTTCCCCAAAGACCCGGCTTTTGAGGCCAGAAAAAATATTGACGGCCAGATATATTTTTTTCAGGCTGTTGACTCCATCCAGGAAAATCAGTGGCTGGCCCAAAAGATATCCAGTCTTCTGGGGGGCTCATCACACTGGCAGAAAGACGCCTCAGGGCAGGATCATGTGCTGGCCCCGGGGGATATGGCTGTTCTGGTCCGTTTCAAAGGGCTTATTCCGGAACTGGAAAAAGAAATGCAGCGCCGGGGCATACCGGTCAGTGTCCCGGAAAACCAGCCTTATTTCATGGACCCCAGGGTGGAGCTGATACTCCGGGCAGTGGCCAGAGTCATGGGGGTCAGGGAGGACAAGAAAGTATTTGATTGTCCGGAAAAGATTTTAGCCGGCGGTCCTGAAAGAATGGCCGCCTATCTTGAGGATGTCCCCCCCTTTGACCGGATGTTCTGGCATAGCCGGTCCTTCAAGGAGCTGGAAAAGGAATACAAACGTCTGGGAGGCTGGACCGAACTGATAAATGAGATCATCCTGGAAAGCGAGCTGTCCCAGGTGGAAGCAAGAGCCCAGAAGGTAAGGATTATGACCATGCATGCGGCCAAGGGCCTTGAATTCGATACAGTGTTTATTCCCTGTCTGGAAGACGGGATTATGCCCTTTGCCGGTGCAGGCATGCTTTTGGGAAAGATGTCCGGAAAAAAGCAGCGCCAGGACCCGGAAGAAGAAAAAAGACTGCTGTATGTCTCCCTGACCAGGGCCAAGAGGAGTCTCTATCTGAGCCTGGCCGGATCCAGGAAAATATTCGGCAGACAGCTCAACCTGAAGGAATCGAGATTTTTAAAGGAATTGCCCCTTGAAATGGCAAGGGTTACCCGGGGCAGGATCGGCAAAAGCCGCAAAGTTAAACAAATGAGACTTGGGTGAGACCATACTGGTCAATGCTGACCAGAATAAAATCATTTTAAAAGCAGATTATAGAAAAATTTTTCATAAAAAATACACATCCTCTGAGCCATGACCGGCTTGAGCCCTGCTCCGCGCAGCCTACAGTAAACATGCAGGGGGTTGAGGTGATGCTGGAAAAATCTTTTAAATTTTATCATATCTATGTTGATGCAATATGTATACCTGGATTTGTTGTGGAAGTTTATAGCGCTGTTCTTTTAAAAATGCAATCTTCATTTTTGAAGGATATAATGAAAAGATTCTCCTGGTTTTCAGGGGGCAAGTCTGCCAGATGTCAGATTTTTGAATGCAGCACCGCTGACTGGCCTCAGGGATTCAGGCCGGACGGGCAGTGTCTGCATATTATAATCCGGACTGTGCTGATATGAAACCGGAATAAGCAATATAGCCGGGGTTGATTATGGCCGATAAAAAACTGCTGCTTGCCGGGCCGTCATGCGTGATTCCGGGAAGCATACCTGAGAATGTTTCAGCTCTGGAAGGCCTGGTCAGCGAAGTGGGACTGACCTTTTTTAATACCCGGGACTGCTTGAATTATACCCGGAAGGATCTTCCTGACAGTCTTGCAGAAAATAATCTGCGCTACCATATCCATCTGCCCCTTGATCTGAACTGGTCCACAGGGGCCGGCAAGGCGGCTGAGGATGTTTTCCGCCTTGTGGACAAGGCCTCATTTTTAAGACCTGATAAATTTGTTCTTCATCCTCCTGAAAAAGTGGACGACCTTCAGGAATTTTCCCGGCTGTGGATCAAACAGGGTCTGGACCCGGCTATGCTTTTGCTGGAAAATATCAGAACCAGCGATCTGTCTGATATATGGCAAATCATCCAGGACGCCGGGCTGGGGGTATGTCTGGATGTGGGTCATATCCTGGCCTATGATCAATATCAGCTTTTAAAGCGAGAAAATCTCTGGGACAGAGTCTCTCTGGTGCATGTCTACGGCCGGGAAGATCATAGGGGGCACAGCGGCCTCGGGGTGATAAGCGATTCAGGAAAAAAAATCCTTAAACAGATTTTGATGGAAATTAATCCTCAAACCACACTTCTGCTGGAAGTTTTTTCCTGGCAGGATTTTCTTGACTCAAGAAATATTTTGATTCAAATGGCTGACTCCTGGGGGCTGGAGCTTGTTTAGTCTGATTCTCGGGGGCAACAAGTCAGGCAAAAGCAGTCTGGCTCTGGAGCTTGCCGGACAGGAGGATCAGCCTCCTTTGCTGGTGGTCACGGGCAAGGCCCGGGACTTTGAATTCCAGAGACAGATATTTCTGCACAAACAGGACAGGGACAGAGAAGTCACTGTGGTTGAGTCCGGCCCGGATCTTGGCCGATGCCTGGAAAGCATGACCATAAGCCCCAGACCTCTGGTGATTGACAGCATTGATTTCTGGGTGTTCACTGTCTACAACAGGCAGGAACCGCAAAGTTATATTGAGAATTTTTTCAAGGCTGTTTCTTCCAGAAAAGGACAAAGATTCATCTTTGTTTCTTGTGAAGTGGGGCTTGGCCCTTTGCCGGCAGACAAAAGCACAAGAAATTTTGTCAGAATGCTGGGGTCTCTAAACCAGAGACTGGCCCGGGAATGTGATGAGGTTATGCTTGTGGCGGCTGGTCTGCCTGTTAAAATCAAATGAGGATTTATGGCATATTTCAGAAATCTCAACGGCCGGCTCAAAGAGATGCTTGATCTGTTCAAAAAAGATCAGCGTCTGCTCATTGTTATTAATGCTGACCCTGACGCTCTGGCATCAGCTCTGGCTTTGAAGCGTATCCTGTACCGCAAAGTGCAGACCGTGGCCATCGCCCATATAAATGAGATCTCCCGGCCGGACAATCTGGCCATGATCAAGCTATTGAGAATCCCCACCATTAAGCTGACCCCTCTGCTGATTGCCCAGTATGACCGGTTTGCCCTGGTTGATTCCCAGCCTCACCATCATCCGGATTTCGAGAAGATCAAGTTTTCAATAGTGCTTGATCATCATCCCCTGAACAAAGATAAGCCGGTAGAAGCGGATTATTCTGAGATCAATCCCCATTACGGAGCCAACAGCTCTCTTTTGACGGAATACCTATACAATCTGAAAATCAGGCCCGGCAAGCTGCTGGCCACAGCCCTGCTGTACGGAATCAAGACAGATACCCAGAGTTTTGAGCGTAACTTCAGTGATGCGGACATAAAGGCTTTCAAATACCTTTCCAAATTTTATAACCCCCTGATTCTGCAGAAAATCGTAAGATCGGAATTCCGCAAGGAATGGCTCAAGTATTTTTCCCAGGTCTTCAGAAAATTAAAACTGCTGGGACATGGGGCCAGCGTATTCATGGGCAAGGTGGAGTCTCCGGATATCCTGGTCATTCTGGCGGATTTCTTTTTGCGTATTCATAATATTTCCTGGGATATGGTCAGTGGAATACACGGCGATTCACTGGTGGTTATTTTTCGCGGTGACGGACTGAGAAAGGACATGGGCAAGATGGCTTCCCAGATGTTCAGTGACCTGGGCCCTGCCGGAGGCCATAAACAAATGGCCCGGGCAGAAATTTCCCTGGAAAGGATAGACAAGACCCACGCCCATCAGTTCATTCTCAACCGGCTGGCCAATATCAATGCCAGGAGAAACAGCAAAAATCAGCAGGCCGGCAATAAAAATTCTGCCGGCACAGGGGGCAATGACATTGCTGAAAGAAAAGCTCTCCCTGCCCAATGATCCGGTATTTCTCATTGACGGCAGTTCTTTTCTCTACCGGGCCTTTTATGCTTTTCCTGATCTGAAAAGATCAGACGGCTTTCCCACCAATGCCATCTATATAGTGCTTCGCATCCTGCTTAAGCTCATCAGAGAGGAACAGCCCAGATATGCTGCCTTTTTCATGGACGGCAAGGGCCCTACTTTCCGGTCTCAAATTTATACTGATTACAAGGCCGGACGCCTGGCCATGCCTGAAGATCTGTCCGTCCAGATCGAACCCCTGCTTGAGGCTGTCAAATATCTGGGGTTTGCTGTGTTTGTTTCCAGTCAGGAGGAAGCTGACGATCTCATAGCTGGACAGAGTCAGAAACTGAAAGAGCACAATCCAGTGATCATTGTTGCTTCAGACAAGGATCTGAAGCAGCTTCTGGATGAGCAGGTCTTTCTCTGGGATCCGGGAGGAAAGAAAGAAGTGCTCATAAGCATGGATGATTTTCGCAGGAAGACCGGGATGACCCCCAGCCAATGGCCGGATTATCAGGCTCTGGTGGGGGACAGCTCGGACAACATCCCGGGGGTTCCCGGGGTGGGGCCGAAAACAGCGGCTGCAATGCTGAAAAAATATCCGGATCTGGAACATATAAGGGATAATTTTGCCCATCTGTCTGCAGGGGAAAGAAAAAAACTCAAGGATCATCTTGAGAATATTTTTATTTACCGCCAATTGACCAGGCTCAGGCTGGATTGCCAGAAAGACGTCCGCCTCAAGGATCTGGAGATGGCTGCAACTGATTCAGATGCCCTGGCTGATTTTTTGAAACGCTATGAATTCAGGACTCTGCTTGGGTATATCCAGGCCAGGGGAAGCAGAAAAAATGCCGGCCTGAAATCCATGATTTCCGGAAAACAGCCAGTCCTTGAAATAAACCGAGGAATGCCTGATTTTCAAGGCGTTAAAGCTGCCGGTCTGGTAAAATGGGATCAGGGATATCTGCTGGGTGTCAATGAACAGGAATGGCTGATGGGAGAAGATGCTAAGCTGATGCAGCCCAGACTGGCTGGAATCAGAAAATATGTTTTTTCCCTCAAGGAACTGGCTGCCTGTGATGCTTCCTGGCTTGAACAGGGTTCCGGAGAATTCTTTGACATTGCCCTGGCTGCCTATCTTCTAAATACTGAAGCCAGGGAGTATGACTTTGAACATATATTCAGGGCTTATTCCCAGGAGGTGGATGTGGCCCGGGAAAACAAGGCTCTGGCTGCTTTGAAAATTGGGCGGCTTCTGGAAGCCAGGCTTGAGGGAGCCGGGCTGGATTCCTTGATGCAGCACCTGGAGATGCCTTTGATTCCGGTTCTGATGAAAATGGAAGCCGCAGGCATAGGGATTGATCTGCAGGCTTTTTCTGAATTTTTAAAGGTGGTCAGGGAAAGGCTGGCCGGGTTGACTGCCAGGATTTATCATCTGGCCGGGGAGAAATTCAATATCAGATCCACACAGCAGACCGCCGGGATCCTGTTTGAGCGGCTTGGGCTCAAACCCAGAAGAAAGACCCCTGGCGGGGCCTATTCCACATCCAGTACAGTCCTGGAATCCATGAGAAAGGACCATCCCATCATTGATTTAATATTAGAGTACAGGACCTTTGAAAAACTTCGCTCCACTTATCTGGAGCCCCTGCCAGGCAAAGTGGCTGCAGACGGGCGGCTGCACACCACCTTTAATCAACTGGCTACAGCCACTGGCAGGCTCTCCAGCAGTGACCCCAACCTGCAGAACATTCCCATTAAAGGAGAGTTCGGACCCCGGACCAGGGCCTGTTTTGTGCCTGATAAAGGAAATCTGCTTGTTTCTGCTGATTATTCCCAGATAGAGCTGCGGGTTCTGGCGCATATGTCAGAGGAGCCGGACCTTCTGGAGGCCTTTGCCCGGGGGGAAGACATTCACAGGCGAACCGCAGGGCTGCTTTTTGACCGGGATATGGATAACATCACCCCGGATGAGCGCAGAAAGGCCAAGACCATCAATTTCGGTCTGCTGTACGGCATGGGCCCCCAGAAATTAAGCAGGGAACTGTCCATTTCCCTGGACCAGGCCAAACAGTTCATATCCAGGTATTTCAGCAAGTTTCAGAACATCAGGCGCTTTTACTCCTCAGTGGAGGAAATTGCATCCAGACAGGGATATGTAACCACCATAGCCGGGCGCAGACGCCTTCTGCCGGACATCAATTCCAGAAATGACAATCTGGCTCAGCAGGCCAAAAGAATGGCCATCAACACTGTGGTCCAGGGTTCAGCTGCGGATATTATCAAAAAAGCCATGCTGGCTGTGGACAGGGATGAGGCGCTCAAAGAGCTGAAAGCAGTGCTTATCCTCCAGGTCCATGATGGATGGCTCCTGGCGGTTCCTGAATACTCCGTGAACAAGGCCGGCCAGAGACTGGCTGAGATCATGAGCCAGACCGAGAAATTCCAGGTTCCCCTGGCAGTTGACTGGGGAACAGGGAAAAACTGGGCCGAGGCCCACGGATGAAACCCGAAACAGCCTGCTCAGGCTGAATAAAACCAATCCGGACAAAAAAATTACCAAGGAGAAAAGCAAGTGGACAAGTTAAGGCTTTTGACCCCGGGACCGACTCCCTTGCCGGAAAATGTCCGTCTGGCTCTGGCCAGGGACATGATACACCATAGAAAAGAGGAGTTTACCAGCGTCATGAGCAGAGTCCAGGAAGGACTCCAGTATCTCATGGGGACCAGCCAGCCGGTTATGACTCTGACTTCATCAGGCACCGGGGCCATGCAGGCTGCTTTGAGCAATCTGTTTGCACCCGGTGAAAAGGTTCTGGTGGTGGAAGCAGGTAAATTTGGAAACAGATGGTCGGAAATCGCTCAGTCCCTTGAGCTGGAGGTGGTGGCCCTGCCCCTGGCCTGGGGCACGGCCATCACACTGGAGGAGATTGAAAACGCTCTGTCCAGATGGCCGGATATTAAGGCTGTTCTTGTTCAGGCTTCAGAAACTTCCACAGGGGTACTTCATCCTGTGCAGGAGATGGCTGCTTTATGCAGGAAAAAAGATTGTCTTCTGGTGGTGGACGGGATCTCAGCTGTGGGCATTTCTCCCTGTCCCATGGATGAATGGGGGATTGACTGCCTGCTGACAGGGTCTCAAAAGGGCATGATGCTTCCGCCGGGCCTGGCTTTTGCAGCTCTGAGCAAAAGGGCCTGGGAAAAGGCCGGGGCTGTGAACAGACGGTGTTATTATTTTGATCTGCTCAAGGAAAGGGACAGGGCCCTTGCCGGGCAGACCTTGTTCACTCCGGCCATTAACCTGGTAATGGGCCTGGAAGAATGTCTGAAATACTTCAGGGAACAGGGGCTGGAAAAGATCTTTCAAAGGCAGCGGGCCATGACCGCTCTGGTCAGAACAGGTGTTTCTCTTATGGGCCTTGAACTTCTGGTGCCTGATGATTATACTTTCGGCCTGACATCGGTTCGGCTGCCTCCGGGATTGGACGGGACCATGCTGCTGAAAAACATGATCAAAGATTATAATGTAGTCATGGCCGGGGGGCAGGAACATCTCAAAGGCCGAATCATCCGGATAGGACATATGGGATATGTGGACTGGTCAGACCTTCTGGCCGGCCTTTATGCTCTTCGTTCCAGCCTGATCAGGCTGGGGGCTTATTCCGGGGCCAGAAACTACCTGGAGAAGGCCATGCAGGCCTATGAAGATGTTCTGGCCGGGTCATAATTTTAAACATTCCGGGTCCTGGGGCTTTTTCCCGGGACTTGCCGGACAGCGGAATCCCTGAAGAAACCGGACCGGGCAGAAACTTTTTTAAGATCTTGGAATTTTCAATGCAATTTTTATTAAGAGGTGAATCATGAGTCAGGAAAACAGTGAAGAAATCAAGGTAACCGATCGCAGGATAAATTTTGAAGAAGAGTCCCCTGAAGCAGAAGCTGAATCTGTGCCAGGCGAAAGCCAGGCCAAGGCCATGGAAAGAAAAAAAGCAGCTGAAGACTATAAAAAGGTGGCTTCCCAAGAAGAAGGCCCCATGCCCAAGGTTGATTTTATCACCTTTGTTCTTTCCCTGAGTTCTTCGGCCCTTATGCATCTGGGAGAAATTCCGGAGCAGGAAGGCGGGGAGACCAGGGTCAATCTGCCCATGGCCAAGCACACCATAGATATCTTATCCATGGTGGAGGAGAAGACCAGAGGGAATCTGAGTACTGAAGAGGAAAAAATGCTCAAAGACTTTCTGTTTGAGGTCAGAATGAAATACGTTCAGAAAGCCACCTGATCCTGCTGCCCTGGAACAGCTTTTCTCAGGAACGGGGCAGGTAAAAGGTAAAGCTTGATCCCTGACCGGGCTGGCTGCTGATGGTAACTTCCCCTTTATGATCCTGAATTATCCTGTAGGTCACAGCAAGCCCCAGTCCGGTACCCTTGTCCTTGGTGGTATAAAAGGGACTGAAGATTATTTTGATTTTATCCGGGGGTATTCCAGTGCCCGAGTCCTGAACAGTCACCCGGATCCTTTCTTTGTTATAGTCTGTGAATATGGTAATGGTGCCGCCTTCAGGCATAGCTTCCCAGGCATTCTTGACCAGGTTGATGAGAACCTGTTTCATCTGTGACTTGTCAAACCGGGCCTCAGGCAGATCAGGATTCAGCTGGAGGGTGCAATGAATTTTTGACATGTCCAGCTCCTGGCTGACCAGCTCAAAGGTTTCTCTGATAATATCGTTTATCTGGCCTTTTTCTTTGCTGGGCATTTGAGGACGTGTAAAATCCTTGACCTGGTTGAGCATTTTTTCCAGGCGCAGGGCCTCCTGGGAAATTATTTCCAGCTTATTCTGGTTGGGATCGTCCTGGGGAAGGCTTTTGGAAATCTGTCTGGCAAAACCGGACATGAGCATCAATGGGTTTTTGATTTCGTGGGACAGGTGCGAAGCAGCCTCGCCGATGGCTGCGAACCTT
>CAZHCY010000013.1:0-17427 GCA_964531185.1 uncultured Desulfovibrionales bacterium
ACAAACAATGCAGTATTGATGTAAAACTGCTGCAACGACGTCACGGAATCAGGAGCATACATAACGATATCAACTAAAATCAGACATGGAAGAATTACAACCTATCAATAAAAACATTACTCCTGTTCATAACGACATAGTTATTGCAATACGCAATGCAACAAAAGCATTGGAAAATAACTACTTAACACCGCGTAAGTATAGATACCAAATATTAGAAGTAGACTTCTTGAAAAGAAAGAAATCAACAATCGGTGTGTACCTAATCACTGTCCATCATGTTCATCCTGATAAATCCTTTCAAATTATCGCAAAAGGTATTCGTCATGATAATGACAACAACTATCCACATGAAGCTCAAGTACTTCTTGATCCAATATTTAATGCTTGCAATAATCCTTTAAATCCTCCTCTTGTTTACCATGTAGCAAACCATGAAAAGTCAACATGGATTTATATGGAGCACATTTCAGAAGTTAAATCTTTTTCTTCCTGGAATGGAAATGATATTGACAGGCTCGCTATAGCAATTGGCAGATTCAATGGTCAATTCAGTGGAAATAAAATTCTAAGATTAAGGTGGATTAACCGCCAAAACTTAAAACATATAGCAGCAAATGCATTCAATCCCGGGATTCAACTACTAAAAGCATTACATAGCGCAGGAGCAGCTGGCTATACTGTAGCTCACAGGGCAGCAAAGTCATTAGAAGCGTTCATAAATAAATTTCCCATATTGATTCAGTGGCTTAGTGAGCAGCCGATCGTTCTGTGCCATAATGACCCAGGACCCGACGAAAATATTTTTATCCAATCGAAAAACAATCGCCTTCGTGCTATTGACTGGCAGAACTGCGGGCTATCGCCCATTGGCTTTGATCCTGCGTGGGTATTATGGAAGCTGCAAAAGGCCGGAGAAGAATATTCCCCATTTTGTGAAAAACGCTTCATAAATAAATACAATCAAGGGCTGCAATTATCTGGAATCAGCATTAGACCATCTGAGCTTAATTTATTAGTAGCCATCTGCTATGCACTGATTATTATCAAAAGACATGTATTCACTCTTCAGTGGGAATACACTGTCAGTGAAGGCCAGCCCCGTTACAGCTTTACATACACTTTTCACCAATCCGTGGTCTTTCCTCTAAACGATATGAACAAGATAGAAACTGCAACCGAAAACCTAATCACAAAACTAAATGTTATAAATAGCTTTTAATTCTCAATAAAAATTAAACTATAAAAATCTTTCCTGCATTCTCATGATCCAGAGGGTATTAAAAATGAGAATTATGAAAATAATTCATTGATGATTTATCCCTGTCTCAATTTTTCAAAGAGAAATTGACAACGAATTACACGGGAGCGGACTGCATCATTACCAATCTTGCTGCCTAAATCCTTTCCCTGACAAACTGCGTAAACTTTTCACCAGTAAAACCAAACTCTTCTGCCAGGACATTGCCTGGCGCTGATTCACCAAACCGGTCCAAACTGTATACATATCCATCCAGTCCAACATATTTGTACCAGATATTACCCATTCCAGCTTCAATGGCGAATCTTTTACGAATATTTCCCGGAAGAACAGATTCCTTGTATTCATCATCCTGAGCTTCGAATATCTCAAGACATGGAGCACTCACGACCCTGATTGCTGTTGAGGACAATGCCTCAGCCGCTTCCAGAGCAATGTGTACTTCTGATCCTGTAGCAATGATTATGGCCTGGGGATTTTCAGCGTCTTTCAATATATATGCTCCGCGCTTTACCCCCTCTTTAACCTGTGGATACTTATTCAGGTCCAGAACAGGAACCCCCTGCCTGGTGAGTATCAAAGCAGCCGGTGTTTCTGTCTGCTTCAGGGCCGTGTCCAGACATAAAGCGGTTTCCAGGGCATCAGCCGGCCTGTAGACATGAAAGTTGGGAATCAGCCTCAGGGAGCTGATATGTTCCACCGGCTGATGGGTTGGTCCATCTTCTCCCACATAAAAGGAATCATGGGTAAAGATGTGCAGTACAGGCAGGCTTTGCAGAGCAGCCATGCGCAGGGCGTTGCGCTCATAATCTGAAAAAACCAGAAAGGTTGCCCCCATGGGAACCACGCCTCCATGCAAAGCCATTCCGTTGAGTATCACTGCCATGGGAAATTCCCGGACTCCGAAAGGCAGATATCTGCCTGAGGGATTGCTTTTATTGTGGAAAATTCCGGCTTCTTCCCTGAACCGGACAGTCTGGTTGGAAGGATCCAGGTCTGCTGAACCCCCCATGAGATTGGGCAGATCCCTGACAAGGTGCTTGAGGCATGCCCCGAATGCCTTGCGGGTGGCCATGCTCTGTCCAGGTTCAAAGTCAGGAAGGGACAGATTCCGGCTGGCAGGAGGACTGGAAATAAATTGCCAGAATCCAGCTTTTTGCTCTGATTCCCTGAGAATTCTATCACATCCGGCCTGCCATTCTTCAGCTCTGTCCTTAAGTTCAGGAAATCTGGCCTGGAAATGATCCACTATCTCGGCAGGCAGATAAAAATCTCTATCCAGGGGCAGACCCAGCTTTTGTCTGGTTTTGGTGATTTCCTCCGGAGCAAAGGGAGCGCCATGGGTATCCTCGCTGCCTTCCATGGTGGCGCTGCCTTTGGCCATGACAGTATGTCCGATAATCAATGCGGGACGATTTTCATCCTCCCTGGCCAGACTTATGGCCTTTCTGATCTCCTGGTGATCATGGCCGTCAATTTCAATCACCTGCCAGCAGAAGGCTTCAAATATTTTTTTGTAGTCGGAACAGTCAGCCCTGTGGGTCGGGCCGGCCAGCTGAATCTTGTTACTGTCATAATATACTATCAACCTGCCCAGCCCCCATCCGCCGGCCAGAGCTGCACTGCCCATGACCACCGGCTCCTGCATGTCCCCGTCTGAAGCCAGCACATAAGTATAATGCTCACAGATCTCAGAACCTAATTTTGCTCTAAGAAAGGATTCAGCCACAGCCATGCCCACAGCCATGCCCACGCCCTGCCCCAGCGGTCCGGTGGTGGCTTCCACGCCCGGAGTCATGTGGTGTTCCGGATGCCCTGGAGTTCTGCTGCCCAGCTGCCGGAAATCTTTAAGATCATCCAGAGAAAGCCAGCCTGAAAGACACAGCAGGCTGTAAAGCAGCATGGATTCATGTCCTGCTGAAAGCACAAATCTGTCCCTGTTGAACCATTCGGGATTCTCAGGATGAAAATTCAAAAACTCCCTGAAATGCACATATGCATAATCAGCAGAGGACATGGCCCCGCCGGGATGGCCTGAAGATGCCTTTCTGGTGGCATCCATGATCAGTCCTTTAATGACGTTAACCGCATGTTCATCCATCTTGTTGTTGCTCATAAGTCATATCCTGATGTTGTTATTAACTTGAGGTTAAAGGTTGAAAGTTAAAGGTAAAGAAATCAGGCTGTTGAAGCTGACAATGATGCGGACTGTCAGGATTCCGGAAATTGTCAGTAAATACAAGGCGTTGACAGAGAATTTTTGACTGTCAAGTTATTATACTACGTCCAAAAGCCATAACAGAGCCGCATTTGCACTTTTCAGCATTCAGCGGTTATTGATTTTCCTGCAAATTCTCCAGCCAGGAATAGTTCAGCAATGCGCCAGCCTGCTCAGTCCTTGATTTTTTCTGACCCCTGATTTTTGTCCACTGGCTGATTTTATTCTTTGGCAGCAGCAGCTCTATTCCTGCTCATCCATAAGATGGATCCGCCTTTCATGTCTGCCTCCTTCAAAACCGGTACCCAGAAAAACCCGGGCAATGCTTTCAGCCAGTCCGGGTCCCACAATCCTCTCCCCCAGACAAAGCACATTGGCCTTATTATGCATTCTGGACATCCTGGCCATGTATTCATTAAGGCACAGGGCAGCTCTGATCCCTTTGATCCGGTTGGCGGTCATGGACATGCCTATCCCTGATCCGCAGATCAAAATTCCCTGGGCATCATGCTTAAGTACCTGCCTGCCCAGTTCAAAGGCATAAATCGGATAATCACAGCTGGCGGCATCTCTGGTGCCCACGTCAATGCACTGAAAGTCCTCCTCCAGCAGGCCGATCAATTTGATTTTCAAATGTATGCCTGCATGGTCAGAACCAAAAAAAAGCAAAGGTTTTTTCATGAAAACTCCAAATTTGCAACAGTCTTAGCGCCTTTTTAAGGAAAGCAAAGGAACAGGCACCCCAGCGCCTGTTTTTTGGTTGATGTAAACAAAGACTTGGAAAAACAAGCTCTGGGAGTGCCAGTCCCCGTGCCTCATGCAAATGGCTAAACTGTTACCCGAATTTTAATTCTGATCCAGATATCTTTTTTTCCTTGCCTCAACAAACATTCTGCGCCTGAACTCAAGCTCCTGGCGCAGCTGTTCTATTTCTTCATGAAGAAGCGCTGCCTGACCAATCATTAGTTTTGCTTCAGAGGAATCAGCAATCTCCAGTCCCGGCCCGTTTCCAGAGGCCAGCACCAGTTTTCCCAACATCTGCTCCCGGCAGTGCAGATGTTTTTGCAGCTGTCTGATCTCCCACAATTTAAATCTGTTTATGAAAGACCAGCCCAGCTCGCTCAGTATCAGCCTGAAACCGGCCCCGAAAAGTTGAAACGGTCCAAGAAATACTGAATATTCTTTGTGTGCAGACTCATCTGAATATTTCATGCTTCCCCCGCAGCAATGTCCTGGCGGACTGAAATGCTTTTATGCTGCTTAAAGTCCAGGCAGATAAACCTCTTTGCTTTCTTCAGGAATTTCCAGTGTCAGCTGTCTGGTGCTCCAGTCAGATTCCGGAATACTCACCGACTTTATCCTGACCACTGCCTTGTCCCGGTTTCCCAGCCTGAATTCTATCCTGCTGTAATAGCCAATACCTTCCTGGTTTTCGTACCCTTCAAGTTTTACAGACCATCCTGGGCCAGAAGCTGATACCAGCCTGCCCTGCATATCCAGCATCGCTTTTCGGGTCATGCCCTGTTCAAAGCGAAATTCCCAGAACTCTTGTTTTTTTTGATAAGCATCAAACCGGGAAGGAATGATTCCCTGAAAATCAGCCAGAAGGACCCTTGAGGTCATGTTCAGGTCAAAAGGCGTGGGATAGCCGAGCATGGCTGCCCCCTGGCTTCCGTCATGATGGACGAACTTGATATTTCTGTCCGGAAAATAGGCTTCCCAGAGCTTCTGGTCCTCATACCACATGGCCACGGTCTGGCCGAATCCTGCCCTGAGATCCATGCGGATGGGGTAGGAAAGTCTTCCCCACAGGGATGATTTTACTCTGCTGGTCCGATCTGAATGGACATAGACTATGGAAGCGCTGATTAAAAAAGGCTGGTGTTCTGGAAAAGGCTGATTCCGGGCCTGGAATCTATGCCAGACATCCGGGGCAGATCTTGGGGGAACCATCTGCCTGGGGGCGCAACCGCCAAAAAGCAGGGCAGCCAGCATGCATGCCAGCAGGAGTCTTCTGGCCGGCATCAGTTCTCCTGGTTTTCCTGCCCGTTTTGGATGTCTTTTTGCAGCTCACTGATCTTGCCCTGGACCAGATCAGGATTTTCAGGGCCGGACTCCAGGCTCTTCTGGTAGCCCTTCAAGGCTTCTTCCCTCAATCCCAGAGCCCTGGCAATGTCTCCATAGTGCTCCCAGATAATGGGATCATCATCAAGGTGCGCAACTGCCTTTCTGATCTCCTCCCAGGCCTGATGGAGCTTGCCCATGCGAAAATAAACCCAGGCCAGGCTATCGAGATAATGGGGGCTTGAAGGAGCAAACTCAAGGGCCCTGCTGATGAGCACCAGGGCCCTGTCCAGATCCTTATTATCTTCGGCCAGGGTATAACCCACGTAATTCAGCGCCTGATGGTGGTCCTGGTCAGTGGCAATGATATCTTCCATGACCTGCATGGCCTGTTCATCCATATCGTTCTGATCCAGCACCACTCCCTTTCTGTACATGAGTTCAGTGTCTTCTGGATTTTCCTTCAGGGCTGAATCAAGAACATCAAGAGCCTGGCTGTATTCTCCCTGCTTTTCCAGGATAATGGCTTCAAAAAGGGGAAACCTGGTTTCCGAAGAATACAACTCCCTGCCTTTTCCGGCCAGTTCCAGAGCTTTTTTATATTGATCCTCCTCAAAATATATCTGGATCATGAAGGACAAAGCCTGCATATGATAGAAATCCTGCTCAGGAATGCCTGCCAGGTATCCCAGGGCCCGGTCAGGATCAGACCATCCTTCATAAGCAATAAGCGCCATATAGAAATAAATTCTGGGAGGATAACTGCCACTGGCTCTTATATCTTCAAGTATGTCATAGGCATGCTGGTAAAAACTGTTTTTGATAAACTGATTTGCCGCATCCAGCCTGAACTGGACGTCATCTGGCCCGTTGTCCACAAAATATCTGGCTTTCTCTGGGTTGTTCAGTTTCAGATTCAGTTCAATCAACCGGGTAATAATATCCTGGTTGACCCGGCCGCTGTTCAGCAGTTTTTCGTATATTTCTTCTGCCTTGATATAATCTCTTTCCAGCTCATGGATATAAGCCAGCTCAGCCCAGGCCTGAAAAAAATCCGGCTGCATCTGCACAGCCTGATTCAGCAGCTTTACGGCTCTGGTCCGGTCCCCGGTTTCATTGACAGCCCGGCCCATATAAAAAAGCATTGCCGCATTTCTGTCCTGGCTGTCCACCTGTTTCAGAACATCCAGAACCTGGGGATGATCTCCCATCTCAGAATAAAGGGCAGCTGCGTTCTCCAGAACCTGAAGGTTGTCTGTAAAATTTTCCACCAGATTCTTGAGTACTGAACGGGCCCGGGCATTATCTTGAAGAGCAATATACAGTTCAGCCAGATGAATCCGAAGCCTGGGATCATCAGGAAACGCCTGAACAGCCCGGCTCATAAGCTCCAGCGCCCGCTCATCATATTCCGCCTGCCAGAACAGACTGGCGGCTTCCATGGAAATATCCGGATTCGGGTTGTCCTTTAGATAATTTTCAAGAAGGACGCCGGCTTCATAAGGTTTGCCGGCATGGACTGCATCCCGGGCCCTGAGGTAATGATAGGTCAACCCTGCTTCCGGAGAAAGATCCCATTGAACAGGGATCTCTGCCGACTTGTGTCTGGCAAGGCAGCCGGCCAGCAGGAATACCAGGATTAGAAACACCCAGATGGACTTGTGAAGGTTTTTCACTATCATGCAGTTATTGACCTGTCAGTTCTCGTCATAATTATTCATTTTGTTGCAGTTCAGCCATTTGAACGTGGCAGAGGAACTGGCTCTCCCAGTGCCTGTTTTTTTAAGTCTTTGTTTACATCAACCAAAAAACAAGCGGCCTGAGTGCCTGTCCCTTTGCTTTTCTTAAAAAGGGCTGAACTGTTACTTCATTTTTTATCCTGGTGAATAAGCAGCTTCAGCCTTTTCTTTTATCAGCCTGTAAACCTTTTTTCCCAGATCCAGTCCGCAGTCAATGAATTCAGGGCCATAAATCCTGCCGGTTCTGGTCCGGAAAGTATCCCTGATTTTTTCGATTACGCTCATGCCTCCCGGGAAAGCCCGGATAATATCATCCAGGCTCCATTCTTCATAGCAGCAGATTTCCCAGAGAGTGGTAATAAAATTATCAGGCCCCCACCTGAATTTATCAGCATCATACAGCACATCGCTCAAGATCTGGCCTCTGGGAGTAGGGGCCGGCCCATACTCTTTAAAAGCCTCATGGTTGGCCACAGCAAAAGCAATCTCTTCCACCTCTGAGGGTGAAACAGGATAGTTCCTCAGGATCAGGGGGACAAATTCAGCCCCTTTTCTGGCATGATCTTCTTCCATTCTGCAAATGTCATGGAGCAGGCCGCTCATCTGGGCCAATATACACAGTCTCCTGCTTTCTTCAGGCCTGTCCCACTCTCTTGATTCCACCACAGCCAGGATTCCCGCATCCAGGGCCACCATCTTGGCGTGTTCAATGCCGTGGCCAAAACCGTCATTAAGAAAAGGAAGCACATCATCCCTGAGCCTCAGAATCAATGGATGGCTGAAAAAGATTTCCCTGGACAATTTCTGTTCAGCAGCAAATTGCCGGTAAAACTCAAGACTGCACTGACGGGCCATTTGCCTGGCCTGCTCACGAATGCTGCTCAAAACATCAGACATCTTCTATCCACTCCCTGGAAAAATCAGATACATTGTCCTGGATATGGGCCCGGATCTTTTCCAGAAGCCTTGATTCAATCTGCCTGACCCTTTCTCTGGTTATGGAGTATTTTTCCCCGATTTCCCTCAGGGTGACCGGGTTTTCAGCCAGCAGCCTCATGTTTATGATATCCTTTTCCTTGTCATTGAGTGAAGGCAGAAGCTCATTAATATTTCTGGTCAGGATGTCCCTGGTTTCCTCCTGGGAAAGAAGGTCTTCTGCTCCGTCTCCTATGGCAGGGATTACATTCATTGGGGTCAGTTCTGAATCATCATTGTAAGGCATATCAAGGGAGAGATCATATTGTCCCAGCCGCTGCCCCATTTCCACTACATCCGACTCAGACACATCCAGATTCTGGGAAATGGTTCCTGAGTCAGGCGAGATGCCCAGAGATTCCAGGCGCTGTTTTTCTTTGCTCAAATTATAGAACAGCTTCCGCTGGGCCTGGGTGGTGCCTACCTTGACCATCCTCCAGTTGTCCATGATGAATTTGAGGATATAAGCCCTTATCCAGAAAGCGGCATAATAAGAAAACTTTATCCCTTTATCCGGATCAAACTTTTTCAGGGCCTTCATCAGGCCCACATTGCCCTCCTGAATCAGATCCAGAACATTTTTCATCCATTTGCGCTGGAATTCCATGGCAATTCGAACCACCATGCGCAGGTTGGAGGTCACCAGCTTCAGAGCGGCTTCATGGTCGTTTTCTTCCCTGAACTTCCTGGCCAGTTCAAACTCCTCTTCCGCACTCAGCGGTGGAAACCGGCCAAGCTCTCTGAGATAAATTCTCAACGGATCAGTTACCACCGGGGTGGAGTCAGACCGTGAACATATCTCCTTGCGGATTTCTTCGGCCTGCAGTCTTTCGTCTTTCTTAAGAATTTCGGATTTCTGCGATTTTTTCATGATCATATATCTGGTTTGGAAAGTTTCTGAGCATATAGTTTTTATTTGTCCTTTGCAATAAATTTCAGTATGCCGTTTTCTCTGTCAAATATCAAACCTTGAACATGCAGTCTTTTGCAGGGCAATGCGGATTCAGACTTCTTCAAGCCAGGTAACAGTTTAGCTCTTTTTAAGGGCGCAGGGGACAGGCACCCCGTCACCCCCTTGAGCTGAATTTTTGAAGTTGAATGCCTGCTGGATTGCCAAGTGGGTGACGAAAGAGCCAGTCCCCGTGCCTCATGCAAACGGCTAAACTGTTACCATGCCAGGCATTTGACCTGCTCTATGTTAACCGGGTACTGGTGCCGGAGGCATTCTAAACTGATCAACCAGGCTGTTTTTTTCTGCCGCAGCCGCAACCCCCTTACAAATCCAAACTATTCATATTCCGAACAAAGGCAATGAACTTTAAAGAACTCATAACCAGCAGCAAAGTCCTGATTTTTGACGGAGGCATGGGTACCCTGCTTCAATCCAGAGGTCTAAAGCCAGGTCAATCCCCGGAAGATCTGGGGTGGCAGAACCCGGAAGTTATCCAGGAAATTCATGAGCTTTACTCTGATGCTGGAGCTGACTTCATCACCACCAATACTTTTGGCGGTTCAAGATTCAAACTCAGTCCTGAGATGGATCCGGTGCGGTTCAACAGCCTCATGGCTTCACTGGCTGTGCGGGCTGCCCGGGGCAGATCTCTGGTAGCCGGAAGTGTGGGACCTACAGGCCAGATGCTGGCACCTCTGGGCAGCCTGGAATTTAAAGACCTGGTCCTGGCCTTTCAGGAACAGATCAAAGGTCTGGCCATGGGAGGAGCGCATCTTATTCTGGGAGAAACCCATTTTGATCTGGCCGAAGCCAGGGCTGTGGTCATTGCTGCCCGGCAGGTCTGCCAGCTCCCGGTGGCCATCTCCATGACCTTTGAACAGGGTCAAAGCCTTACAGGTTCGTCAGCCAGAGTTTTTCTGGACAGCATGCAGAATCTGGGAGTGGATATCATCTCCATCAACTGCAGTTCAGGTCCTGAAGACTTTGTCCCCCTGGTCCGGGACATGCTTCCAGGGCTGCGCACCCCGCTTCTGATTCAGCCCAACGCCGGACTGCCTGTTCTGGAAAACCAGCAGACTGTTTTCAAGCTGGGTCCGGATCAGTTTGCCTCCAAAATGTCGGTATTTCTGGAAATGGGTGCCAGGCTGCTGGGAGGGTGCTGCGGCACCACTCCTGAACATACCCGGGCTCTGGCAGCCATGGCCGGTAAAAGCAGTTACCGCCGTCCTGAACCCTCTGAACATATATGCCCTGTACTGACCTCCAGGACCCGGCGGGTGCCTCTTGGCTTCAGCAACCCGCCAGTATTGATAGGGGAACGTGTTAACCCCACCGGTAAAAAAGAGCTCACTGCCCAGCTCCAGAGATCTGAATTTACCTTGGCCATTGCCCTGGCTGAAGAACAGCTGGACCAGGGAGCTGATGTCCTGGACGTTAATGTGGGAGCGCCCATGGTCTGCGAGGAAGAAGTGCTTCCGGCTCTGATCACTGAACTGACAGCCCGTTTTGACGCTCCTTTATGCGTTGATTCCAGCAATGTCCAGGCTGTGGAGAGAAGCCTGCTTAATTATCCAGGAAGCATACTGGTGAATTCCATCAGCGGAGAAAAGGATAAGATGGAAACCCTGGGGCCCAAATGCCGCGACTTTGGAGCTCCCTTCATCCTGCTGCCCCTCAAAGGGGGGAATCTTCCAGCCACAGCCGGGGAACGCCTGAAGATAATCGAATCCCTGGTGGAAAAAGCCCATGATCTTGGCATTCCCAGGCACTTGATTGTGGTGGATGCCCTTGCTTTGACCATTTCCTCCAGCCCGGGGGCCGGCATGGAATGTCTGGAAGTAATCCGCTGCTGCCGGGAAGAATGGCAGCTGCCCACCTTAATGGGGCTGTCCAATATTTCCTTCGGCCTTCCAGCCAGGGAACTGATCAATTCCATCTTTTTATCCATGGCACTGGCCTCCGGCATGAGCGGAGTTATTGCCAACCCTTCTGCGGTCCGGATTAAAGAAGCCATGGCTGCTTCCAGACTTATACTCAGACATGATGATATGGCTGAGAACTTTATTGCCCGCTTCAGCCAGTGGAAACCATCGGACTCAAACTTACTGTCATCTTCTGGCCAGTCCCGGGAAGATTCTGTGTCCGATCTTCATTCAGCCATCATCAAAGGCAAAAAAGAAGCTGTGATTCCGCTTCTGGAGCAGGCACTTAAAAATGGACAGGAGCCCTTTGAGATAGTCAACAGCCAGATGATCCCGGCCATCAATATTGTGGGGGAAAAATATGAGAAGCGGGAGTACTTTCTTCCTCAGCTGATTATGAGCGCAGAAACCATGAAGCAGGGCTTTGAATTCCTCAGACCCCACCTGGAAAAAGACAAAGAAGATCTGGGACCCACAGTGGTCATGGCCACAGTGGAAGGGGATATCCACGATATCGGCAAAAACATTGTCTGTCTCATGCTCAGAAATTACGGTTTCCATGTTCTGGATCTGGGCAAGGATGTGTCTGCCCGCACCATTGTTGACACCGCCAGGAAACATAAGGCAGATGTAATAGGCCTTTCCGCTCTGATGACCACCACCATGGTCAGGATGGAAGAAACCATAAAACTGATCAGAAAGGAGGGGCTTCAGGCCAGAGTCATGGTGGGCGGTGCTGTGCTTACCCCTGAATATGCCGACAGAATCCAGGCGGATGGCTATGCCGGGGATGCGGTGTCAGCTGTTAAAACAGCCAGAAAACTGTGTGAAAAAAAGACTGGCAGATAGCCAGGGCTGATAGTCTGACAATTTTATTTGCAGCAGGTACTATTCGTTGAAACCTTTGACAGATCAGACTGCAAAGAGTCGTAACAGTTTAACCGTTTGCATGAGGCACTGCTTCCTGCCCGGAGGCGGCGCCCGGAGGGGGACTGGCTCTCCCAGTGCTTTTTTTTCAAGTCTTTTTCTTCCATCAACCAAAAAAAAGCGCTGGGGTGCCGAGCTTTCCTTAAAAAGGCCTGAGGCTGTTACAAAGAATCATCTCATACCGGCAGAAGACAAAAATCAGCCTGCAGCAGCTTATAAAGGCGCTTTCCTGGTGAACTGTTAATATCCCCAATGTGTTGCAGGACAATCTTAAAACCTGATGGGTATAATCATGAAGACTTTTTTTTCCATGCTCACAGCCTTAATTTTATGGACAACCCTGACCTGCCCGGCCATGTCCGGAGAGATTGTCGACTCCCTGGGTCCTTCCCGAATTGAAAAAATCATTGCCCGGGAAAAGGGCAAAGTCCTGATCATGAATTTCTGGGCCACCTGGTGCGGACCATGCAAAGCGGAAATCAAGGACATGATCCAGATCCGCAAAAAATACAGCCCTGACCAGCTGACCATCATCGGTCCTTCTCTTGATTATGATCCGGCCATGATCCAGGATTTTGCGGATAATATGGGCATTAACTATCCTGTATTTCACGCCCGGGAAGAAGTCATGGCCCATTTCGGGATAGAAAGCATTCCCTTTACCATGATCTTTGATGGCCAGGGCAGAAAAACACATGAATTCTACCAGCTGGTTGAAAAAGAACAGCTGGAGCAAATCATCCGGAATCTTGCCGGTGAATAATAGCTTAGCCGGCTGTTTTATCCGCAAGGCCAGAATGAATGACGTAAAGGCCATTCACGCCATCCTTATGGACTGCTCCAAACAGGGTCTGCTTCTGCCCAGATCATACAGCGATCTGTACAACCACCTCCGGGACCATTATGTACTGATTGCCCACGACACAGAAGAAGTCCTGGGATGCTGCGCCTTAAGTATTGTCTGGGAGAATCTGGCCGAAATAAGGTCTCTGGCCCTGGTCAGCCGGGCCAGAGGCTGCGGCTGGGGAAGAAAGCTTGTGGAAGCTTGCCTTAGCGAATCAGTCACCCTGGGCATATTCCGGGTCTTCACCCTTACTTATCAGGCGGATTTCTTTGCCAGGCTGGGATTTTCACTGATCAACAAGGACGTCCTCCCTCAAAAGGTCTGGGCTGACTGCCTGCGCTGCCCAAAATTTCCCGATTGTGACGAAACAGCAATGCTTATGGAGATGTAACCCATGGATATGCAGACCATACTTTCCCGCAAGGGTCTTCAGAAAAGAGTAACAGAACTGGCCGCTGAAATTTCCAGGGACTACAAAGGCAAGAATGTCCTTGTCCTGTGCGTACTCAAGGGCGCCTTTATTTTCTGTGCCGACCTGGTCCGGGCCATGAGCATTGATGCTGACGTGGATTTCATCCGCCTGTCCAGCTATGGAGACAAAACCTTTTCCTCAGGAAAGGTTGAAATGAGCAGGGATATGGAAACACCTGTCCAGAACCGGCATATCCTCATTGTGGAAGACATTGTAGACACAGGTTATTCCATGCTGTTTCTCAAGGATTTCCTCAAGCAAAGACATGCTCTGAGTGTAAAAATCTGTGCCCTCATAGACAAACATGAACGCAGACAGGTCAGTCTCAAAGTTGACTATCCCGGTTTTGTCTTGCAAAAGGGGTTTCTCGTGGGTTATGGTCTGGATTATGCAGAAAAATACAGAAACCTGCCGGAAGTGTGTGAGCTTATTCAGCATTAATACCATGAACAGACGCATTCCCGGATATCTTCCCGGAGACCAGTCATGATTGTCCAATGTCCCAATTGCAGCACCAAGTATAACTTTGATGAATCCCGGTTCAAAAACGACGTCAAAGTCCGCTGCACCAAATGCCAGCATGTGTTTAAAGTATCCCTGTTAAGCGATGAAGATGACTATCCTGGTTTTTCCCTGGACACCTCCCGGACCGGGGATGATTCGCCTCCTGAAGCACCCCAATGGGATCCGGAAGACATGAATGTGGACATTGAACCTGGTGAAAAACCCAAAAAGGGCATCCGAAAAATACTGCTTCTTCTGGCGGGAACTTTTTTTCTGGTTCTGCTGGGTCTGCTCATCTACTTTCTGCTGCCTGAATACGGCAATAACCTGAACATCCCCTTCATGCCTTCTGAAGAAAAACAAGAAACCACTGACAAGCAAGAATTCACCGAAGAAGACGTTAAAAATATCTCCCTGGAGAATATCCGCCAGTATTTTGTCTCCAACGACAAAATCGGCCAGCTTTTTGTCATTGAAGGCCAGGCCATCAACAACTTCCAGGAGCCCAAATCCATGATCAAGCTCAAGGCCTCTCTTTATGACGCAGCCGGGGAAGTTGTTCAGGAGAAGGAGTTCTTGTGCGGAAACGCGGCCTCCCTTTTTCAGCTTCAGGTTTCTTCAGAAGAAGAACTGGAATCAACTCTGACATCCCGTCTTGGCGTGCTGACCACCAACAAACACCTTGACCCGGGCAGCCACACCCCGTTTATGGTTGTGTTCTACAATCCGCCCGAAACTGTTCAGGAATTCGGCCTGGAAGTCACCGAGGCCCATGATCCTCCTTCCTGATACCCATGAAAGCCAGAACCACCTTTGTCTGTACAAACTGCAGGAGCATTTACCCGCGATGGCAGGGCCAGTGCCCGGGCTGCGGGGAGTGGAACAGCCTGGAGGAAAGACTTGAGACCCCAGCCCAGCCTCCGGCAGCCAGCCTTTCTGAAAACCGGCCTGTGGACATCAAGCAGGTTGATACCCGAACTGCCGGATACCTGCCCACTGGAATCCAGGAACTGGATGAACTCCTTGGCGGGGGCATTGTCCCGGGTTCGGTGGTTCTTGTGGCAGGAGAGCCGGGCATCGGCAAATCAACCCTGCTCATGCAGCTTAGCGCAGCCATGGCTGTCAGGGAAAAAGCATCCATATATGTAAGCGGCGAGGAATCCCTGTCCCAGATAAGATCCCGGGCTGAAAGACTTTCTCTTCTTAACAGCGGTTTTCAGGCCATTTCCACCAGCTCCCTGGAGCATATCCTGGAATGCTTTGACCCTGGTGATGAACCAGGCCTGATCATCGTGGATTCGGTTCAGACCATATCCAGCCTGGGCCTGGACTCCATCCCCGGCACCCCGTCCCAGGTGCGCACGGTATCTTCCAGGCTTATGCAAAAGGCCAAAGAAACAGGGGCCTGCGTCATTCTGGTGGGTCATGTAACCAAGGAAGGCCAGATAGCCGGGCCAAGGCTGCTGGAGCATATGGTGGATACGGTTCTGTACCTTGAAGGGGACAAAGAACACCTGTTCAGAATCCTCCGGGTGATCAAAAACCGGTTCGGTCCGGCCAACGAACTTATGATGCTGGAAATGACCAGTAAAGGGCTCAGCCCGGTCCAGGATCCTTCCACTTTCTTTCTGCAGGCCAGGGATCCGGAACTGAGCGGCTCAGCCCTGGTCATGGCTGTGGACGGACAGAAACCTTTTGCCGTGGAAGTCCAGGCCCTTGCCGGACCAAGCTTTCTGGCCATCCCCAGGCGGACCGCCCTGGGCTTTGACCTGAACAGACTGCACCTGCTGCTGGCAGTCATGGAAAAAAAACTGCGCATCAGCCTGGGCCAGTCTGATATTTACGCCAAGATCGGGGGAGGTTTGAAGATCAGCGATCCCGGCATGGACCTGGGGCTGGTGGCTGCTGTTTTGTCTTCCCACCATAATATCAGCCTGCCTGAACGCTCGGTTTTCTGGGGAGAAGTGGATCTCAATGGACAGATCAGGCCGGTGCTGGGCCATGACCTTAGAAAAAAACAGGCTGAGAGACTTGGCTACACTCCCATTGTCTGCCCGGCTACAGGACCAGCAGACAAAGGCCCGGGAACCATCATGGATCTGAGCCAGGCCCTTTTTTCCTGAAGTTGTGTCTTTCTGGGTCCGGGCACTGAATATCCGGGTTCATTTCTGCATGTTTTACTGCCGGCAGACTGCGGCTTGATCCATCTTTGGACAACACACTTCCTCACAGATATCAGTTCAGCCCTTTTCAAGGAAAGCAAAACACCCCAGCGCATGTTATTTGGTTGATGAAACAATAAGACTTGGAAAAACAAGCTCTGGGAGAGCCAGTCCCCTATCGGGCGCCGCCTCCGGGCAGGAAGCCGTGCCTCATGCAGAGGGCTAAACTGTTACTTTCGTTTGAATAATGCCCTTTAACATTTCAAATTTAACGTCATGTATAAAGGAGATTTGAGGCAGATTGTCCAAAGCATGAGTCACAGAGTACCGGGCTCAGGGATATGGGGCTGAAGGTATGCTGAATTTCTGCAAAAGATAAGCAGGGATCAGCAGTCAGGCTGAATCTTAAAGCCAGGATGGCGGTATTTTTGAGCAAGCATCCAGACATTGCTGCAAAGCAGCTGCCGGGCCTGCCTGCTGTCTGCAGGTTCAGCTCATCCTGCGGCGTTTTTTCAGCCAGGCCAGCAGCTTTGGTTCATAGCCCTGGGAGCGGGGATGATAGAAGTGCCTTTCCCGCAGATTTCCGGGCAGGTAGTCCTGTTCAATCCAGGAATCAGGATAGGCGTGGGGATATTTATAACCCTGACCGTATCCCCATTCTTTGTGCAGACTGGTGGACGGGTTTCTAAGGTGCAGGGGAACAGGGCTGGGCCCGTTCAGTCTGACTTCCTTCTGGGCAGCCAGGTAGGCAGCATAAGTGGAATTGGATTTAGGGGCCAGGGCCAGATAAACAACTGTTTCAGCCAGGGGTATGAACCCTTCGGGCATACCCACAAATTCCACAGCATGCTGACACGAAACAGCCATGGGCAGAGCCATGGGTTCGGCCAGCCCCACATCCTCAGAAGCCGAAAGTATCAGCCTGCGGCACACAAACCTTGGATCCTCTCCTGACTCCAGCAGACAGGCCAGGTAATACAAAGAGGCGTCAGGGTCGCTGCCTCTGATGGACTTGATCATGGCTGAAGCCAGCTCATAATGACTGTCCCCTTCCCTGTCTCCCCGGATGACAGCTTCAGGCAGAACCGTTTTAAGTCTGTCCGGATCAAGGTCCCCTGAATCAAGCCCCAGGGAATATTCCACCAGATTAAGAAATGTTCTGGCATCGCCCCCGGCCAGGGAGGCCAGCATTTCCATGGCCTTGTCCGGAATTTTACCCCCCAGTCTGTCCCTGGATCGGGCTGCCATATCCAGAAGTTCATCCCGGCTCAGAGACCTGAGGCGCAGGACGATCATCCTGGACAAAAGCTGTCTGGTTACGCTGAAGGAGGGCTCCCCTGTGGTGGTGGTCAAAATAATAATCCCCCCGGTCCCCAGGGCGGGGGGG
>CAZHCY010000014.1:0-17400 GCA_964531185.1 uncultured Desulfovibrionales bacterium
CACTTGAGCTGAATTTTTGAAGTTGAATGCCTGCTGGATTGCCAGGTGGGTGACGAAAGAGCCACTCCCCCTGCCTCATGCAAACGGCTAAACTGTTACAACTGTCCTTTTTATCAGCCTGTTTTATATACTCACCCGGGCTCAGCTTGCCGTATGCCTTAACCTTCTGGCTTCCTTTTGCCCGGCTGATGATTTATCTCAGTTTCAGGGTGCTCAAAGCAGCCAGGGCAAATAGAATGGACAGAATCCAGAACCTGATGATAATTTTTGACTCTGGTATTCCTTTGAGTTCAAAATGATGATGCAAAGGAGCCATCCTGAAGATCCTCTTGCCTCCGCTGACCTTGAAATATCCCACCTGGAGAATCACTGACAGGTTTTCAATGACAAAAAGCCCCCCCACAATGATCAGAAGCAGCTCCTGTTTGCAAAGAACAGCCATGAATCCCAGCGTCCCGCCCAGGCTGACGCTGCCGGTATCGCCCATAAATATCTGGGCCGGGTAGGCGTTGAACCACAGAAATCCCAGACCGGCCCCCACCATGGCTCCGGAAAATACAGTCACCTCTCCCAGATCAGGAATGTAGGGCACCTGCAGATATTCAGCCAGCTGATAATGACCTGAAACATAAATAAAAACCGACAGACATCCTGCGCTGACAATAAACGGCCCAATGGCCAGGCCGTCCAGTCCATCGGTCAGGTTTACCCCGTTGGATGCCCCTACCATTACCAGGGCTGCAAAGGGTATGTAGAAAAGATATATATCCGGTCTTATCCCTTTGAAAAAAGGGATCAAAAGTTCTGTATTGAAGCCGGGCATGGTCAGCAACACAGAAACCGCTCCCAGGGCTATAATGGTCTGGCCCAGAAACTTTCCCCATGCGCTTAGCCCTTTATTCTGTTTTTTGACCATTTTTAAAAAATCGTCATAAAATCCCACCAGGCAGAAGCCGGCAAAAACAAAACAGGACAGCCAGACATACTTATTGGTCAGGTCCCCCCACAGCAGCACGCTCACCAGCAGTGAAAAGGCCATGAGCAACCCCCCCATGGTGGGAGTACCCTGCTTGGTCATATGATCTTCAGGGCCGTCTGTCTGGACATGCTGGCCGCATTTGACTTTCTGCAGCCAGCTTATGAACCTGGGGCCCAGCCACAGGGTCAGCACCAGTGCGGTCAAAAGAGCATAGATGCTTCTGAAGGTAATATACCTGAAGACATTGAAAACGGTTATGTCTTCACTCAGGGGAAACAGCAGGTGATAAAGCATCCTGACCTCTCAAACGGGTTTGTGGATTATTGCTGACCTGGCTGACCTTCTTTCTTAAGGGCCCAGTCCCTGAAAACCGGGATCAGCTCTTCCATTTTTGAGCTTCTGGAACCTTTGAACAATACCGTGCCCCGGGCAGATTCAAGTCCGGCCAGAGTGTATTTAAAGTCCTTGGTCCCGGAAACAGGATAAAAATCAGTGCTGTTTTGTACTTTTTGTTTAATCAGGTCAGCATTTTTACCCCTGAAAAAAACAGCCCGGCATTTTGTCCGGGAGATTTTTCTGCCCAGACCGGCATGGGCTTCAGCCTCTTCCGGACCCAGTTCCGCCATATCTCCAAGAACCAGATACAGCGGCCCGTCCTGGGCCATGTTTTTGGCCGAATCAATGGCCTTGTGCATGGAAATGGGATTTGCATTGTAAGTGTCATCAATAATGGTCCAATTTCCTGCCCTGTATATGGCAAATCTCTGTTCAGGCAGACTCACCTGTTTAAGGGCACTGGCTATTTCAGAGGCCTCCATCCCGGCCTTTCTGGCCAGGCACCAGACAGCGGCAATATTTTCACAGTACTGAAACCATCCCGGCTCCAGATTCAGCTGAAGGGTGCTGTCCTTTTCAGTGACCAGAAAGACATCTCGTCCCATAAACTGTACCCGGCAGTCACTGTCATCCTCAATACAGGAAAACCAGACAGGCTCAATATCCCTTTTCTCCACTTCCTGTCTGAGCAGGACATAATCCTGGTTCACAAAGGCCTGCTTGACCCCTGCGGAATGATCCAGCAGTTCTGCCTTGGCCCGGGCCACCCCCTGGACACTGCCCAGTCCCTGCAGATGGGAAGCTCCGACATTCAGCAGTACAGCCCAGTCCGGCAGAGCTGTTTCAGCAAGCTCCTGCATATCCCAGGGATTATTGATCCCCAGTTCCAGAACCCAGAAATCCTCATCCCCGTCAAGCAAAAGCATTGACAGGGGCAGGCCCACCTGATTGTTCCAGTTCTTGAAGTTTTTGCCTGTTTTGAATTTCATCCCCAGAACCTGGGCCAGCATCTCTTTTGTGGTGGTTTTGCCTGCTGAACCCGTGATGCAGATGACTGTGCCGGCCATTTGTTTTCTCCAGAAGCAGGCCAGGCGC
The DNA here is from genome assembly GCA_964531185.1 of uncultured Desulfovibrionales bacterium. GTDB lineage: Bacteria > Desulfobacterota > Desulfovibrionia > Desulfovibrionales > Desulfonatronovibrionaceae > CAZHCY01. The sequence continues at coordinate 2,411 of CAZHCY010000014.1, forward strand.
CCCAGGGCCTTGACTGTATCCTCCACCAGAAGAACAGGGACCTGAAGTTCCTGCATGGGCCTGTGAACTACCACTGCCGCTGCCTTATTCTCCACAGCCTGCCGGGCAAAGCTGTGTCCATCAAACTTTTCTCCGCTGATGCAGAAAAAAAGCTGCCCCGGCTTGACCAGCCTGCTGTCTGTCTGCACCCCGGTCAGCTGAAGATCTTCCAGCCCCTGGAGGTCGCCCACACTTTTCAGGGCAAGAGATGCCTGGCTGAGTGTCATTTTCATAAGATCAACAACCCTTTTTGTTCCTCATGCCCAGAGCTTTCCTCAATTCATCAGCGTCACTGAAAAAACGCTTCCTCTGGTTGATTTCCTGGTACTCTTCATGCCCTTTGCCGGCCACCAGCAGGACTTCTCCAGGGACCATGTCCATTACAGCCCGGTAAATGGCTCTGGCCCTGTCCGGTTCTTCATGGACCTCCACACAGGAGCCAAGCCCCGGCCTGATATCAGCCATAATGTCCAGAGGGTCTTCAGATCTGGGATTGTCCGAAGTCAGATAGACCTTGCGGGCATATCTGCAGACCGCCCCGGCCATGAGCGGCCTTTTGCTTTTATCCCGGTTTCCGCCGCATCCGAAAAGGACCGTGATATGGTCAAACCCCATGGATTTTATGGAGGAGCATACATTTTCCAGAGCGTCCGGAGTATGGGCATAGTCCACATAGATATCCAGGCCGGCCTGGTTCTCAATCTTTTCCAGCCTGCCTGGTACCTGTCCTGCAGCATTCAGAGCAGCAAAGTCCTCTGGTTCCAGGCCCATGGCCAGGGCAGCTCCCTGGGCTGCCAGAAGGTTTGAGGCATTATGCCTTCCGCAAAGAGGTGAACATACAGTCCATTCCTTGTCCCCTGAGGCACATTCCATGACAATGCCTTTGGGGCTGTTTTTAATAATCCTGCCTGTAAGGGCGGTTTCCACTGAATGATTCAGGCCGAAACCCATAACTTCAGGCAATGATTTGAGCAGTCTGTGGCCGTAAGGATCATCAGTATTGATCACGGCTTTAATTTTTTTGGGTTTTCCAGCGCTGAAAAAAAGTTTTGCCTTGGCCTGAAAATAGTCCTCCATATCGCAGTGATAATCAAGATGATCCTGACTTAGATTGAGAAAAACCCCGGCATCAAACCTGATTCCTGCCACCCGGTTCTGGTCCAGGGCGTGGGAGGATACTTCCATGATCACCATCTCCACCCCGTCTTTGTCCATACGGCTTAAAAGCTCATGAAGCTTGAGACAGTCAGGCGTGGTCATGCTGGCCTGTTCCACATGTCCCGGCCAGCGGTGGGTGACGGTTCCCACCACTCCGGTCCTGAAGCCCCTGCTTCTGAAAATATGCTCAAGCACATAAGAGGTGGTGGTTTTTCCGTTGGTGCCTGTGATTCCAATAACAGCCAGCTCCAGATCAGCAGTCTGATAATGTTCCCTTGCCAGAGCGCCCAGAGCATCCCGGGGGTCCTGATGAATAATAACCCTGTCATTATCTGGAATGTTATCCTGAGCAGCCCTGGCCACCACCCATGAAGCACCCCTTTTCAGCGCCTCCTGAATATAGTCGGCTCCATTGACCCTGCTCCCGGTCAGGGCCACAAAGATATCCCCCCTGTTCACCAGGTTTGAATGGGATCTGACAGGTGTTCCCTGCCTGGCTAACTTGAGCAGCTGATTAAAATCCATATTTTGTCTTAAATCCCAGCTAAAATTCTTTCCTCAGATTGCCCCGGGCAGAACAGTTCCCAATTTCTGATTTTTCCCTGAAACCATCCAGCATCTTCAAAAACAATAGTTCAGCCCTTTACATTTTATGCCGGCCCTGGCCCTTGCAGGGCCTGCCTGGCAAATCAAGGTTTTCAAGATTAAAACCCCGGGCGGCTGACCAGGTGCCTGCCCTGTTAACCTGGCTGAACCATTGCCAGATTTTTTACTCCCTGTTCCAAGGTGGTCAGGATTCACCAAGGTGCAGCACCACCTTGCCCATCTCATCCCAGCTTTGTCCCGGCCGCGGCTGCTGGTCACTGACTCTGACCCCCTGGCCCTGAATCTCCGGCACTATGCCTTTGCTCAACAACCGCTCCACTGCCTGCCTCAGGCTGCTGCCCCTGAAATCAGGCACATTTTTGCTCTGTGCCGGGTTGTCAGCTGGTGCTCTGCTTATGCTGAATCTTTGATCCCCGGCCGGTTCAATGCCGGTGGCCTGGTCTGCTTCTGAAGTACTTGCCAGGGAAAACTCCAGCTCCCTGTCCCAGGAAACAATACTGCTGCCAATGTCTGCAAAAACAGGAGCAGCAACCACTCCTCCATAATGCTGGGGGGAGGGTTCATCTATCAGAACCATCACCAGATATTTCGGGTCCATGGCTGGGATAAATCCCACAAAGGAAGCCACATACTCATTGCCATAGCCTCCATTGGGAGAGGTTTTCTGGGCTGTTCCGGTTTTTCCTCCTGTTTCAACTGCTGTAAGCCTTGCCCTGGTCCCTGTTCCATCCATCTGGACCGCATCCCTGAGCATGCCAAGCACTGTCCTGCTCACTTCAGGCGAAAATACCTGTTTGCCCTGGCTGGTCTTTTCTGCATCCCTGATCAGCCGGAGCTGGGAAAACCGGCCCATTCTGCCCAGAGTCAGATAGGCCCTGGCCAGTTGAATGGGCGTGGAGGAAACACCCTGACCAAAGGATATGGCGGCCAGATCCATTTCGCTCCATACATGGGCCGGGCGCATTATCCCTCTGCCCTGTCCGGGCAGAGGAAGGGAGGTGGATGTTTTCAGCCCCAGGTCATGGAGATATCTGTGATATGCGCCAGGGCCGAGATCCTTGCCGATCTTGGCTGAACATATATTGCTGGAATAGCGCAAAACTCTGTTGGTGGTCAGCCAGCCGTACTCTTTTACATCCTTTATATGATATCTGCCTACCCTCCATCTGCCCTCTTCGCAGAAATACAGGGAATCCGGTTCAACCACTCCTTCTTCAAGGGCTGAAGCTATCAAAAATGGTTTCAGGGTGGAGCCGGGTTCAACCAGGTCCACCGCAGCTCTGTTTCTCCAGACCTGAGCGCTGGAGCTTCTGAAATTGTTGGGATTAAAATATGGATATGTGGCCCAGGCCAGAATATCTCCAGTGGGAACGTGAACCACCAGGCTTACCCCGTACTTTCCGCCGTATTCATCCACGGATCTGGCCAGAGCTTTTTCAGCAGCAAACTGCAGGTCTGAATCAATGGTCAGGATCACATCCTGACCATCAGCTTCCTGAGAATTCATGGGCAACAGAGTCATGGTATGCCCAGAAGCATCTCTTTGCCGAACCACCATCATATCTTTGCCGCTAAGGGTATCATTCAGGGATCTTTCCAGTCCTTCCAGGCCCTGATTGTCCATACCCACAAATCCCAGGACCTGGCCAAGCATATGTCCCTGGGGATAAACTCTGGTATATTCGTCAATGATGTATATCCCGGGCATATTCTGCTCAGCCACCTTTCTGGCCCGAGCATCGCTTATCTTTCTCTTGATCCAGGCGAATCCGGACTGCTTGTCCAGGGAGCGTTTCACCCGGCCATAGTCAAGGTCCAGAGTTTCAGCCAGGATCCGGGCGGTTTTTACCGGCTCTTTAATCAGAAAAGGATTGGCGTGCACCGATTTAACTCGCACGCTCTGGGCAAGGACGTTGCCGTTTCTGTCAAAGATCTCCCCTCTTCTGCCGGTGATTTTCTCCTGGCTGTAGTACTGTCTGCTGGCCATTTGGGCCAGCTCTTCACCCTGGACATACTGGATGAAAAAGGCCCTGGCCCACAGACCCAGCCAGGCTGCAATAAACAGACTGAAAACCAGGATGATTTTGATCCTGGTTCGGTCCTTATGTTTGCTTGTTTTCAGTCTGCGAGACATTTTGACTATTCCTGCAGTTTTCTGATCCGTCTTTCATCCGGGCTGAACATGTCCTTCTGCTCAGCTTCCTCTCTCAGCCTGTAGGGTGACAGCAGATTATTTTTTTCTATGCGCAGTTTGGTGCGCAGTTCCATATTTTCACTGTATTCGCTCTGCAGGGTTTGCATGCGGTATGACAGATCCACCCTCTGGATATTCACCCAGACCTTGGCCAGCCCCAGAATAAATGTCAGGGCAAGCATCATTGCCAGTCTGCCGGCCATTGATCCGCTCCTGCTCATTTTTCATGCTCCCTGATATCTGCCATGGATTGCCCTTTGTACATCCAATGCTGTTTAGTCCGGCATTCAGATCCTTTCCGCCGCTCTCAGTTTGGCGCTTCTGCTTCTGGGATTGTCTGCAATTTCATCCTCCGAGGGAACAAGGGGTTTTTTGGTCAGAATCCGAAACTTCTGCTGGTGAGCGCACTGACACACCGGATACTGGGGAGGACAGATGCACCCTTTGGCTTCCTGCCTGAAAAAATGCTTGACCTTTCTGTCCTCCAGTGAATGAAAGGAAATTATCACCAGCCTGGCCCCTGGTCGAAGATAATCAGGGATTTTGTTCAAAAACTGCTCCAGGTTTTCAGGCTCGTGATTTACAGCCATTCTAAGGGCCTGAAAAGTCCTGGTGGCAGGATGATTTCTGGCCATGGCCCTGCGCCTGGCTGGATAGGCCCTTTCAACAATTTCTGCCAGATGCAGGGTTGTGCTGATTCTGCTTTTTGCTCGTTCCTGAATAATGGCTCTGGCTACTCTGCCGGCCAGAGGTTCCTGGCCGTATTCCTGAATAATCTTTTTCAGCCTGGCAAATGACGCCCTTTCCACCAGCTTTGAAGCCGGTTCCAGACCTGCTGCCATTCCCATGCGCATATCCAGCGGACCGTCTCTCAAAAAGCTGAAACCCTTTTCAGGCATGTCCAGCTGCAAAGAGGAAAGACCAAGATCAAGCAGGGCCCCATCCAGAAGGTCCCATCCCATCTTCAGCATGCACTGGTCAAAATTTGCATAAGAGTCCTGAAACAGATGCACCTGCTCCTTGAACCGGGACAGGTTGTCCTGAGCAGCGTCCAGGGCTTCCTGATCAAGATCAATCCCCAGCACAGAACATTTGGCCCCGCAGGATTTGAGTATCCTCAGACTGTGTCCCCCGGCTCCCAGGGTCCCGTCCAGAAATCTGCCCCCTGCTTCAGGTCTTAAATACTTTACTGTTTCATCCGGCATTACCGGCAGGTGCAGGGGCATATCAGAACCTGAGTTCAAAACCGTTTTCTGCCAGAGAATCCATGGTTTCTTCCAAATCCTGCTCCATCTTTCTACGCTGGGCTTCAAATCTGTTCAGATCCCAGATCTCAAACTTTCTGCCCACTCCGGCCAGAACCACATCCCTGGTTATTCCTGCGTAAGATCTCAGATAAGGGGGCACAAGAATCCGGCCCTGTTTATCCAGCCCGGCCTTTGTTGCTCCGGAAATGAAAAACCTGTGAAAATCCCTGAACTTCCTGCTGGCCATGTTCAGCTTGTTAAAACTCTGTTCTATCTCCTCCCATTCGGATAATGGATAGGCTGCCACACAGTCATCAAAATTAGTAATCATGATCTCCCCACCCGGAGACATCTCCATGATTACTTCCCTGAACTCCGGAGGCAGCATCAGCCTGCCTTTCGGGTCAATTGTTCTCTGACTGTGACCTCTGAACATATTTCCTTACCAACCACTATTTACCACTTTTTACCACCGAAATGAACTTTAGGCAAGGAAAAGTCAAGGACAATTGTGAACAGAAACACAATTTTCCTGGTCCGGGGTTTACCCTTAAAGCTAACATTCTGTTATTAAAAACAAAAAAATATCCGGCTCCCCCTTTTTTTGCCGGAAAAGGTCTGGCCATGACCTGGCTCAAACCCAGAATGCAAACAGTTCTGGCAGGATTTGAAATTTTTTTTGGATAAAGCCATGAACTTTCCGGCAAAAACTCGGTTTTCAGGGGTTTTTCTCTTAACAGCCCATAAATATGTTGATATTCATAAATATAAGAGTATAGATGGCACTCAGTATTTAGTTGGAAAAAAATATTTTCGTAACAGTTCAGCCATTTGCATGAGGCACGGCTTCCTGCCGGAAGGCATACAGCCCGGAGAAGGACTGGCCCCCCAGGACTTGTTTTTTCTAAGTCTTTTACTTACATCAGCCAAAAACCAGTGCTGGAATGCCTGTCCCCTGGTTTCCTTAAAAAGGGCTAAACTGTTGCCATTTATTTTTGTTACAGCAAAATCCGGCTTAAAAATTAGAAATTATGGCTTGGCACAGGGACTGTCCCCAGCCTGGTTGTCAAAAACATCCCAATGCTCCCCCCGGATTCCCCCGGGCAGGACGCTTACTTATTGTTTCCACTGTAAAAACTGAACTGTTCAGTGTTAAACCTTTTGTGACATATTTACCGGCAGGTTCCGGTTTCATCCTGAATCTGTCCCAAAAAGATTACCAGCAGACTTGGTCCGGGATCCGGGTGAAGCGCTGCACACCGGAAGTCCCAGGGAGAGAACATGCATACCAAAATCATCGCCACCATCGGCCCTGTCAGCCGAAACAGGTCTGTTATCCGCAGTCTGGTCCGCAAAGGGGTCAGAATCTTCAGGCTCAATTTTTCCCACGGCCGGGCTGCTGATTTCACAGACATCATTGAAACCATCAGGGAAGCTGAAAAAGACTTTAGCACCAGCCTGACCATTCTGCAGGATCTTTCCGGTCCCAAAATCAGAACAGGAGATCTCAGGCAGTCACCCATGCACGTGAACCCTGATGACACCGTATGGATGGGTGCTTCAGCCCGCAGAGACGAGTTTGACCTGTATATCCCTTTTGATCATCCGGATATCCTGGCTGATCTTAAACCCGGCGACAATGTCCGGGTCAGCGACGGGGGGCTCAGGTTTCAGGTACAGGAGAACCTTGCAGATCATGTCCGCATGCGGGCTGAAGATCCGGGCATCATTACCTCGCGCAAGGGGGTTTCCTTTCCTGAGGTCAGGACTTCCATCTCCGCCCTGACAGACAAGGACAGGCAGGATCTGGTCCAGGGGCTGGATATGGGTATTGACGCAGTAGCTCTTTCTTTTGTGCAGGGCCCTCAAGATATTGCCGAAGCCAAGGACATTATTGAAGAAAAAGGCCTGTGGATACCTGTGGTGGCCAAGCTGGAACGCAGGATCGCCCTGAACAGGCTGGAAGAGATCATAGACATAGCCGACGCAGTCATGGTGGCCAGGGGCGACCTGGGCATGGAGTATCCCCTGGCTTCCCTGCCCACTCTGCAGAAAAGGATTATTTCCGACTGCAACAAAGCTGCCAAACCGGTTATTGTGGCCACTCAGATGATGCTTTCCATGGTGCAGAACCCCATGCCCACCAGGGCTGAAACCACTGACATTGCCAATGCCGTCCTGGACGGAGCAGACTGCCTCATGCTTTCCGAAGAAACCGCGGTGGGCCAGTATCCAGTGGAGTCAGTGGGCTATATGGGAGAAATCGCCCGGGAGGCTGAACAGCTTTTTTTTGAAACCCATGCCGGGCCTCTGGAACCTGCAAACAAGGGCGGGGAAAACTTTCTGGCCTATGCCGCCTGCCTCATGGCCCAGAAAGTCGAGGCCAGAGGCTTGGTGGCACATACTGATTCAGGGTTCACTGCCCGGCTCATCAGTTCCTGCCGTCCAGGCCAGCCCATTTTCGGGCTGAGCCCCAACACCAACATGCAGAAATACATGAATTTCTCCTGGGGAGTGACTTCAGTGGACATACCTGTAGAACCCCAGGACCATCTGAAGCGGGCAGAAACCTTTGTAGACAATTACACCGGATTTTCTTCCGGGGATGTACTGGTCATCACTGCAGGACATCCCAAGTCTGGTGAAGAAAGATCCTTGACCAACCTTTTAAAAATTTACAGAAAATAGCCATGACTGACATGACTGAAAAAAACACTGGCCCCCAGAGTCTCAACGAGGAGTTTTATCAGATTTCAGAGGCCATTCTTTCCAGTTTTCCCAAATTCAGGCTGCCTTTAAACATCTATGTCTACGACCAGAAGGTTTCGCAATTGATTCCCTACTACAAGGCTGGCACCAGGCTGCACCAGGACAAGAAGACAGAAATGGGCAGGTTGAGCCGGGAAGGGCTTCTTTTTGTCTCCAGATCCGACCATAAAATATATGCCAAGCACATCAGAAAACAACTGGATCTGGTGCTTATGGACAAACATCTGACCACTGAGGAGACCGTTTATATCATCAGATACGCTCTGACAGACGGAATCAACATGTTTTATGATCAACCAGTATCCGGGGTCCTGGAGAAACTCAATTCAGACATACTGGTTCTGACTGAGTATATCTGGACTGACCGGGAAAAAACCTGGGACCTTCTACAGCAGCTGCACCAGGAATATTCCAGCGTTAACCTGTCCTACAACTCAGGGATCATAGGACTGGCTGTCTTTCTTGATCAGCAGGGAGAGAACTGCCGCAGAAAAGCCTTTAACCAGCTGGCTCTGGGACTGTTTACCCACCTGCTTGGTCTGACCCGGGTGCCCAGGTTCATCCTGGAAAAAACCACCAGCCTTACCAGGGAAGAACAATTAAAAATCACCAACTATCCCGTCACCGGAGCAAGCATCATGCGCAAGCTGGACATTATGGAGGGTATAGTGCTCAACTGCCACCTGGAGCATAAGGAACTCCTGGACGGTTCAGGCACGCCCAGAGGCATGAAAGGTACTGAATTGAGTCTGCACGGCAAGCTGACTTCCCTGGTTCATGCCTTTTGCGAAGCGACCATGACCAGAAACAGCAAGGCCCTGCCCATGGACAAGGCTGTCCAGTATATGACCAAAGCCCCCAAAAAATTTGATTCCAGCCTGGCCAGGGGGCTGGAAAAAATCATTCTCACTCACCTCAAGCAGAACAAGCAGAAATAAATCCCCCTGGTTTTAATTGCCTGCATTTCAGCTGTGGCCTGTTCTGTTAAAGGACATTGCTCACAGGGTCCTTTGTTCAGTTTCCTGATAATAGGCCCTGGAGGATTCATTTTCAGCCACCATGGCCCAGTCCAGGGTGATGTGTTCCGGAAGAAGCGGACAAAGGCTTTTATAAACAAACCTGGCCAGGTTTTCAGAAGAAGGACTGATGCCCTGAAAAAAATCCAGGTCATTGATATGATAATGATCAAGCTTGCCCAGGACCTCACCCAGCATCTCCTTCAGGTCCTTGAAATCCATGAGCATGCCTGTGGCCTGGTCTGTCTCTGATCCGCTCACCTGAACCTGGACCCTGAAGTTGTGCCCATGCAGACGTTCGCATTTGCCCTGATAATTGTGCAATTGATGGGAAGAGCTGAAACTCCCTCCTACCCTGAGACTCCATTTTGCATGATTCATATCTAAACCTGTTTGGCAGTCAATTAGCCATGGTCAGGTCCCGGTCTGAACAGGGGCCTGAATTAAAATCCGTTTCCAGCAAGGTCAGCCCAGAACTGCTGACCGGGCGTAACACTGTATTCCGGTCCCAGCTGCAGCATGCAGCTCACCTGATTGTCCAGCGTCAGGCAGAGCTGTACCGGTATCCTGCCTGGATGCTTTTTTAAAATATTATTGAGATCATCCAGAAGATGCAAAGCTTTGTCCCTGGCCTCAGCAACCTTCATATGGATTTTCACCGGCTCTGATCCTGAACTGATGACTTCTGACAGCCTGGACACACTCCGGGCCGTCAGCTTGAGGACCTTTGGCACTTCATTCTCTCCGTTTTTTTCCTGCTGCAGGCCTCCCTGATAGCTGCTGATCCTGGCTTTTAAAACCAGGGGTTCGTCGCTTTGGGCAATTTTTCTGGAAGCAGCATAAACATCAGGGAAAAAGGTGGCTTCTGCCCAGCCGCTCATGTCTTCCACCTGTAAAAAAGCCATTTTATCGCCCTTTTTGCTGACAATCTCCTTGGAGCCCACCACCACCACTGCCAGCTCTACTTCAGCATCCGGTGGAAAATCCCGGCAGTCATTGATATTTTTCAGTCCCAGACGCTTAATGTCCTGAGTGTAGGGCAGCAGAGGGTGGCCGCTCAGGTAAAAACCCAGGGCCTCCTTTTCCAGCTTGAGCTTTTCCTCATCAAGAAATTCCGGCAGTTGGTTCTCCGGGCAGTTGAGTCCCAGCCCCTCAAGCTCCTGACTCTTTTTATTCTGAATCAGGTGAAACATGGATGCCTGCCCCTGATATTTGGGCTTTGCCGCCCTCTGGGATCTGGCCACAACCATGTCCATGCCCTGCAGAAGCGCCTTTCTGGAACACCCCAGACAATCCATGGCTCCGCTTTTGATCAGCATTTCCAAAACCCTTTTGGTCACCTTGCGCGAACTGATCCTGGTGCAGAAATCCAGCAGACTGGCAAAGGGCCCGTTTTGGTTCCTTTCTCTGATAATCATGTTTATGGCCCCGGCCCCTACATTCTTTATCCCGGTCAGACCGAAAAGCACCTTGCCCTGCTCTGCACTGAACCCGGCCTGGCTGGTGTTGATGCAGGGAGGCAGAATCTCTATGTTCAGATCCCGGCAGGCGTTCATGTGGGCCATGACCTTGTCTGTGTTGTTCACTTCCGAAGTGATCAAAGCAGCCATAAACTCATGAGGGAAATGGGCCTTGAGAAAGGCGGTCTGGTAGGAGATCAGAGCATAGGCCGCGCTGTGGGATTTGTTGAATCCGTAGCCGGCGAACTTTTCCATGAGATCAAAAATATATTCTGCCTTGTCCTCGGGCACATTGTTTTTTCTGGCCCCCTGAAGGAATTTGCTGCGCTGCTGAGCCATTACCGCCGGCTCTTTCTTGCCCATGGCCCGGCGGAGCATATCCCCGTCGCCCAGGGAATATCCAGCCAGTACCTGAGCTATTTTCATCACCTGTTCCTGGTAAAGGATTACCCCGTAAGTTTCCTTTAAAATGGGTTCCAGATCAGGATGGGGGTATTCAACTGGTATCTCGCCGTGCTTGCGCTGGATAAAATCGTTGACCATGCCGCTTTTCAGAGGACCTGGCCGGTACAGGGCCAGCAGGGCGATAATATCTTCAAAGCAGTTGGGCTTAAGATCGGTAAGCACGGTTCTCATGCCGGAACTTTCCAGCTGAAAGACTCCATCCGTCTGACCCTGGCCCAGGAGTTTATATGTTTCTTTATCATCCAGAGGGATGCTGTTCATGTCCGGAACACTCTTGTTGGCAGCCTTGATCTGTTCCAGGGTGTTGCTGATGACGGTCAGGGTTTTCAGCCCCAGAAAATCAAACTTGATCAGCCCTACCTTTTCAACCCTTTTCATGTCGTACTGGGTGACCACTTCCCCCTTTTTACCTTTGTAAAGGGGCAGATACTCCTGCATGGCCCGGTCGGAAATGACTATGCCTGCGGCATGGGTTGAAGGATGCCTGACCAGCCCTTCCAGTCTCCGGCAGATGTCCATGAGCCTGGCCACCTCTTTATCCTCTTCCACCATTTGGCGCAGATCAGCTTCCCTTTCCAGAGCCTTGTCCAGGGTCATTTTCAGCTCATCAGGAATCAGCTTGGCTATTTTGTCCACTCTGGCCAGGCTCAACCCCATGGCCCTGCCCACATCCCTGACCACAGCCTTGGCCTTCATGGCTCCAAAGGTGGTAATCTGAGCCACGCTTTCATGCCCGTACTTTTCGGAAACATACCGGATTACTTCTTCCCTGCGGTCATAACAGAAATCCACATCAATATCCGGCATACTGGCCCTCTCCACATTAAGGAAACGTTCAAACAGAAGGGTGTAGCGAATGGGGTCCAGGTCAGTGATCCCCAGAGCGTATGCAGCAAGGCTCCCCGCAGCAGAACCGCGCCCCGGACCCACAGGAATCCCTTTGGATTTGGCCCAGTTGATGAAATCCTGAACTATGAGAAAATAACCAGGATAACCCTTGCTGCAGATGATGTCCAATTCCTGTTCCAGTCTCTCTTGATAAGGCCCTGCATCGCTTACATAGGCCAGCTTTTTCAGACGCTGCTCCAGACCTTCCTTGGCCAGGGTCCTGAACTCCTCATCCAGGGTCTTTTCCCGGACAGGCTCATATCTTGGAAAATGGGGCTGGTCTGTTTCCAGCTCCAGGTTGCATCTGTCAATCACCCGGCCGATATTCTCCATGGCCTGGGGGCAGTGGCTGAACGCCCTGTCCATTTCCTCCCGGGTCTTGAAATAAAGCTCGCTGGTGTCAAAGCGCATGCGCGAAGGGTCGTCCACTCTGGCATTGGTCTGAATGCACAGCAGCACATCATGGGCCTGGACATCGTCAGCAGTCAGATAATGACAGTCATTGGTGGCGATTAAAGGCAGACCGGTCCGGCCAGACATTTTTATCAGTTCATGGTTGACCGCTTCCTGTTCCTTGATGCCGTTGGCCTGCATCTCCAGATAAAACCGGTCCGGAAAGATATCTGCATACTCCATGGCCACACTTTGGGCCTGGTTGAATCCTTTGCGCTGCAGTACATGCTGGACCTCCCCCTGCAGGCAGGCGGAAAGGGCTATGAGCCCGGCAGAATGCTTTTTCAATGCATCCCTGTCCACCCGGGGTTTGTAGTAAAACCCCTCCAGCCAGCCCTTGGAAACCAGTTTGATCAAATTCTGATATCCCTGAATATTCATGGCCAGCAGAACAAGGTGGTACCTGGTCTGGTTTTTTTCTGTCAGCTTTCCATGGGCAACATACACCTCGCAGCCAATTATGGGCTTCAGGCCGTACTTTCTGGCCGTCAGGTAAAAAGTCAGGGCCCCGAACAGGTTACCGTGATCAGTGATGCTCACTGCAGGCATGCCCAGCTGGGAAGCCCTGGAGCAGAGGTCATCGATCCTGATGGCTCCGTCCAGCAGACTGTATTCAGTGTGACAATGCAGGTGGGTAAACTCAGACATTATTCTCCCTCAGTATAAAGATATCTTTTGATCTTCTGGGTGGGTGTTTTTTCAAAGGGCTCAGGCTGCTCAATCATCTTCCTGAGCCTGGCAAATTCTGAAACCTGAGAGTTGACACTTTCCTTAAGCTCTCGCAGCACATCTTCCACCATGGTTCTGACCCGTGTTTCAGCAACATTTTTCAGGCCGAAATCCTCATCCAGCTTTTCATAATTCAGATGCACCCTGGCTGTAAGCATATTATTGTCCGAGTAAACCAGGGACTCCAGAACATAGTCTGAACGGTTGATCACTGACTCCACTTCCTCAGGATAGATATTTTCTCCGCTGGGTCCCAGAATCACGTTCTTCAGCCTGCCTTTGATATACAGGTATCCGTCCCGGTCCAGTCGTCCCAGGTCACCGGTTTTCAGCCAGCCCTGCTCATCAAGGACCTGGCTGGTGATCTCCGGGGCTTTGAAATACCCCTGCATGACTACCGGCCCCCTGACCAGAATTTCACCTATTCCCGTCACCGGGTCAGGATGATCAATTCTGATCTGCACTCCTTCCAGGGCCGGACCTGTGGAAGCAAACCTGGTCCGGGAGGGCCTGGCTCCGGCCACCAGAGGAGAGGTCTCGGTCAGCCCGTATCCAACAGAATAAGGGATTCCGGCATCCCTTAAAAACCTTTCAGCTTCACCGGCCAGGGGGGCCCCTCCAATACACAGGGCCTTTATCCGCCCCCCAAAGGACTGCATCATCTTTTTCCCGGCCAGTCTGTGCAGCCTGGTCCGGATAAAGGGAATCCGGTAGGCAGCTCTCAAGACCTTGTTTTTATTCAGCTGGGGCAGAATTCTGGTTTTGAATATCTTTTCAATAATCAAGGGCACCATGAGAACAATGGTGGGCTGGACCTTGCCCATGGCCGGCAAAAGTATCCTTGGAGTAGGGGCCTCCCGCAGATAATAAACAGATGCCCCGTGAATCAGAGGAGCCAGAAGCCCCAGTGAACATTCATAGGTATGAGCCAGAGGCAGAATGGACAAAAAACGGTCCTCATGTCCGGCACTGACAATTTCTCCGGCCCGGGCTGCATCATAAAGCAGATTTCCATGGGTCAGCATCACCCCCTTGGAATTGCCTGTGGTGCCTGAAGTGTACACAATCACAGCCAGATCGTCCGGCTTAACTTTTTCAGCATGCCCGTGATTGGCCCATTTCCAGGCAGCCTGCTTCAGCCGGTCCAGGCCCTTGAATCCGGTATTGATGGCATTTTTCAACCCCTTGCCCGCCTCTGCACTGTCTTCTGCCTGAGAAAAATCATCAGTATAGAAAAGGGCCAGCCCCTTCAGCTCAGCCTCCTGGATCTTGGGGTAAAGAGATCTGGACACAAACACCGCCCTGGCCTCGGAATGTCTGATAATATGTATAATGGCCTCTGAATGAAACTGGGTCAGGATGGGTACCGCCACAGCACCCATACTGGCGGCCGCCAGAAAAACAATCCCCCACTGGGGTGAATTTTCGCTGAGGATAGCTACCTTGTCTCCCTTTTTCAGGCCGGCTTCCTGCAGAATGGAACACAGACCGGCCACCCTGTTCTGCAGCTGGGCATAGGTAAAAACATCACCGTCCACATAAGCCAGGGCAGTCCGGGAGGGATATTTATCCGCAGTGGAAGCCAGCATCTCAGGAATGCCAAGGTCCTGAACATTACCGGCCGTCACAGCCCCAGATCCTCATTGATCAGGACCACCTTGATCCGCCCCTGGGGAAAGGACTTTTCAGTGATGGTCCAGACATTACAGATCCTGTCCGGGCTCTTGCAGTCATGACAGGAGGCTGTCTTGACACAGGGTGTTTTCTTGTCCAGGCGCATGGCATTGGCCGGAGCCGCAAATTCCTTGATTCTGGTCATGGCATCCTGGATATCTCCCACCACCTTGTTCCTTCCGCAAAGCACCAGCACATGGCGGGGACCAAACACCAGGGCACCTGTTCTGTTGCCGATCATATCCAGGTTTACCAGAATTCCCTGCTGGGTTACAGCATTGGTCCCGGTTAT
>CAZHCY010000015.1:0-17373 GCA_964531185.1 uncultured Desulfovibrionales bacterium
CCAGCTGGCCCTGGCCATGCTCAGCCCGGGGGATGTGGTGTTTTCCCAGGATCCAACCTATCCCATTCATCCCTATTCCGCCATCATAGCCGGAGCTGATGTCAGAAGGATACCCATCGGCCTGGACCGGGACTTTTTTGAAGACCTCCTGGTGGCCACCAGACAGACCTGGCCTCAGCCCAAGGTCCTGATTATCTGCTACCCCCATAACCCCACTACTGCTGTGGTGGATGAGAATTTTTTCCAGAAAATTGTGGATTTTGCCAGAGAGCACAAAATATATGTTATCCATGACCTGGCCTATGCAGACCTGTGCTTTGACGGCTACAAGGCCCCAAGCTTTTTGCAGGTTCCAGGAGCCAAGGAAGTGGGTGTGGAATTTTTTTCCATGTCCAAGAGCTATTCCATGCCGGGCTGGAGAATGGGGTTCTGCTGCGGTAACCGGGAAATGGTTCACGCCCTGACCAGGATTAAAAGCTACCTGGATTACGGCATATTCCAGCCCATCCAGATCGCTTCCATCATCGCCTTGAACGGCCCCCAGGACTGCGTGCAGGAGATTGTGGACATATACGAGGACAGAAGAAATGCCCTGGTGGAAGGATTGAACCGCATCGGCTGGGAGCTGCAAAAACCCAGGGCCACCATGTTTGTCTGGGCAAAAATCCCTGAAGAATTTCAGCATCTGGGATCAGTGGAATTCTCCAAACTGCTGCTTAAGGAGGCCAAGGTGGCGGTTTCCCCTGGGCTTGGCTTCGGCCATTATGGAGATGATCATGTCCGCTTTGCTCTGGTGGAGAACCGGCACAGGATTAACCAGGCCTTACGGGGCATGAAAAAGGTTCTGGGGGGATAATGGACAAGGGGATCATCAATCTTTCTCTGGCCGGATTCGGTA
Organism: uncultured Desulfovibrionales bacterium; assembly: GCA_964531185.1. Lineage (GTDB taxonomy): Bacteria > Desulfobacterota > Desulfovibrionia > Desulfovibrionales > Desulfonatronovibrionaceae > CAZHCY01. The sequence continues at coordinate 899 of CAZHCY010000015.1, forward strand.
CCGTGGGCACCGGGCTGGCCAGAATTATTCAGGAAAATTCCGGGTGGATTCAGAGAAGGACCGGGAAAAAGATTGTTATTCGCAAGATTCTGGTCAGGGACACTTCCAGGGTCAGATCTTTCATGCCCGGTCCTGAAGCCAGGTTCACTGACAGAATGGAAGATATTCTCCAGGACAGTGAAACTGATATTGTGGTGGAACTCATGGGCGGACTGGAAGATGCCCGGGAGCTGATCAGCAAAAGTCTGTCCAGCGGCAAGCACGTGGTCACCGCCAACAAGGCCCTGCTGGCGGAAAAGGGCAATGAACTCTTTGCTCTGGCCCATGAGAAGCAGAGGGGGCTTTATTACGAAGCCAGCGTGGCCGGGGGCATCCCCATAGTCCAGACCCTCAGGGAAAGCCTGGCCGGGAACAGAATCAGGTCCATCACCGGGATACTCAACGGCACGGCCAACTTTATTCTGTCCGAGATGACCGCCAGAGGGCAGAGTTTTGAATCAGCGCTCAAGGCGGCCCAGGAAAAGGGATATGCCGAGGCTGACCCCACCCTGGACGTGGAAGGCATGGATGCGGCTCACAAGCTGGCCATCCTTATTCGTCTGGCCCACGGAGCGGATTACCCTCTGGCAGATCTGCCGGTGCAGGGCATAGCAGGGGTTAAGGCCATGGATGTGGATCTGGCCGGGGAGTTTGGATATGTGCTTAAGCGGATAGCCCAGGTCAAGGAACAATCCGGGCACCTTCAGGCCGGGGTCTTTCCGGCACTGCTTCCCCAGGAGCATATCCTGGCCAAGGTGGATGGCCCTTTCAATTCAATACTTCTGGAAGGCAATGCAGTGGGGCCCATCATGCTTTACGGGCAGGGAGCCGGGGATCTGCCCACCGGCAGCGCTGTTCTGGCCGATATCATGGCCCTGGCCAGAGACAATACAGACATTGACAATACCGGGTTTCAGGACAGAAAGCTTCCTTCTGCAGACAGGATTGAACCTGATCTGGCTGTATACCGCCACTATTTCCGGATGACCGCCCTGGATAAGCCGGGGGTGCTTTCTGCTGTTTCCGGAGTCATGGGGGAGCATGATATCAGCATTGCCCAGGCGGTTCAGAAGCCAGGACCTCAGGGCAAGAACGTGCCCATTGTCTTTCTGACTCACAGGGCCCAGCTCAAGGCGGTTAAATCCGCCCTGAAGGTGATTGACGGGCTGGATTTCACCACTGCGCCCACAGTACATTACAGGATACTCAAATGACCAAAGTGCTTATGCTGGTTGCCGACGGCATGGGGGACTGGCCGCTGGATGAACTCCAGGGACAGACTCCCCTGCAGGCAGCCTTTACTCCCCACATGGACAGCCTGGCTGGAAAATCCCGCCTGGGCCTCTGCCAGACCATACCTGAGGGCATGCCTCCAGGCTCGGACATCGCCAATATGGCCCTGCTGGGGTATGACCCGGCAGTTTATCATACCGGCCGAGGACCCATTGAAGCCGCAGCCCAGGGCCTGGAAACCGGAACTGAAGATCTGATCTGGCGCCTGAACCTGGTCACCCTGAGCCGGGCCGGGGCCGGCGGGAAAATGCTTGACTATGCCGGCGGGCATATCACCACTGAACAGGCTCTGCCCCTGATGGAGCGTCTGCAGCAGGAAGCCGGCAGCCAGGATTTGGAGTTTTTGGTCGGGGTTCAGTACAGGCATCTTCTGGTGCAGAGGCTGGGAGCTACATCTGCCTGCGCCAGGGTGAACATCCGTCCCCCTCACGATATTCTGGATCAGGAGATTGATCAGGACCTGCAGGAGTTTGCAGGCTGTCCCGCCTTAGAGAGTGTTTTCTACAGATCCGCCCGGATCCTGGAAAACCGGGTGTCAGGCACAAAAGTTAACGCTGTCTGGCCCTGGGGACAGGGCAGGAGCATGTCTTTGCCCTCTTTTCAGAAAAAATTCAACATGTCCGGCATGGTGATTACAGCAGTGGATCTCATCCGGGGCCTGGGCCGGGCTGCAGGCATGGAAGTGGCTGAGGTGCCTGGAGCCACCGGGCTGCTGGAAACCAATTACCAGGGCAAGGCTGAGGCAGCGGTTTCCTTCTTGAAGTCCGGAGATTTTGTGTTTGTTCACCTGGAAGGTCCGGATGAATGCGGGCATATGGGCAGCATTGCAGACAAGACTGAGGCCATTGCCCGTTTTGACCGGCACATAGTCGGTCCTTTGCTGAAGCAGCTCCAGGGAAGTGATTTTATCATGATAATCTGCTGTGATCATCTTACCCCCATCAGGATCAGAACCCATGCCAGAGATCCGGTGCCTTTTCTGATTTACAGCAGCACCCATCCCAGGCCCGGCTCAGAGGTGTTCAGCGAAGAAAGCGCAAGGGCCTCAGGACTGCTGCTGGACAGGGGCGAGGATCTGCTGGCTGCAGCTCTGGAGTCCTGAATGTTGTCCCTGAAACAGTCAAACAGAGTCCAGGACCGGGATGAATTCCCCAGACCTGAAACCTGGCATCTTCACCGGGTTTCATACGGTGAAACAGATGCCATGGGGGTGGTTTACTACGCCAATTACCTGCACTGGTTTGAAATGGCCAGGAATACCTATATCCGGGAACTGGGCATAAGCTATGTGGAAATAGAGGAAAAAGGGATATTTATTCCGGTTACCAGCGCTTCCTGCCGGTATTTCAAGCCGGCCAGGTTTGATGACCCGGTATACATAAGAGCCGGCATCAGCACCTGGGGCAGGGCATCCTTTGCCTTTGAATATCAGGTTTATGACCAGGAGCGAAAGTTTCTGCTGGCCCGGGGAGAGACAGGGCATGCCTGCCTCAGCAGGCAGGGCAGGCCGGTCAGGGTCCCTGACTGGCTGAAACAGATCTGCAGAGGCTGAGCTGTTGATTTGCAAAAAAAAATCAGCCCTGTACCTGAGCACAGGGCTGATTTTTTTTGGGTACAGACAAAAGAACAGGCAATTGCCGGCTGATCCGGCCGGACAGAGCTAATCTTCCAGGGTGGATGTATCTCCCACTTCTTCGCCCAGTTCCTGAGCTTTAAGCACTCTGCGCATGATTTTGCCGCTTCTTGTCTTGGGCAGCTTGTCTTTGAACTCGATGCTCTTGACCACTGCCACAGGCCCCAGCTCCTTGCGGACATGGGTTTTCAGGTCCTTGATGAGCTGGTCCGGGTTTTCAGCGTCAGCATCAGCACTGAGGATGACAAAGGCTTTGGCCACTTCATGCTTGATTTTGTCCGGTATGCCTATGACAGCAGCTTCAGCCACGGTCTTGTGGGACACCAGGGCGCTTTCCAGCTCAGCAGTGCCCACCCTGTGTCCGGCAATATTTAAGACATCGTCTGAGCGACCCTGAATCCAGAAATAACCGTCCTCGTCTTTTCTGGCCACGTCTCCGGCCAGATAATAGCCTGGAAACTTTTCCCAGTAGGTTTTTTTGTATCTTTCCGGATCCTTGTAGAGAGTGCGCAGCATGGAAGGCCAGGGTCTTTTGAGGACCAGGTAGCCTCCCTTGCCTGGAGGCACCTGATTGCCCTCTTCATCCAGCACATCAGCCTCGATGCCCGGCAGGGGCTTGGTGGCTGAACCGGGTTTCAGCAGGGAAATGGGCAGGGGGCTGATCATGAAGGATCCGGTTTCAGTCTGCCACCAGGTATCCATGACCGGGCATTCTGACCGGCCGATATTTTTGTAGAACCACATCCAGGCTTCAGGATTAATGGGTTCGCCAACTGTGCCCAGCAATCTCAGGGTGGAGAGGTCGTGCTGTTTGGGATACTGGGCCCCGAACCGCATGAGCATCCTGATGAGGGTGGGAGCTGTGTAGAAAATGGTTACTCCGTATCTGGCCACAATGTGCCACAGACGGTCTGCCTGGGGATAGAGGGGATGTCCTTCAAACATTATGGTGGTGGTCCCGGCCAGGAGCGGGCCGTAAACCACATAGCTGTGCCCGGTTATCCAGCCGGCATCAGCAGTGCACCAGAATATGTCCGTGGGCTTGATGTCAAAGACCCAGGTCAAAGACCTGTGCACCCCGACCATATATCCCCCGTGAGTATGGACGATGCCTTTGGGCTTGCCTGTGGTTCCGGAACTGTAGAGAAGGAACAGCATGTCTTCGGAATCCATGACCTCGGTTTCAGATACCGGACTTTCCTGCCTGACCAGATCCTGGTACCAGATGTCCCGCATTTCAGTCATTTCCACTTCAACATTGGCCCGGTGGACAACAACCACTGTTTCCACGCAGTCACAACCGCCAATCAGAGCTTCATCAATAATGCTCTTGATATTAATAACCCTGCCGTTGCGGTAAAAACCATCTGCAGTGATTACCAGCTTGGCCTGAGCATCTTCTATGCGGTCTCTCAGGGCTTTGGCTGAGAAGCCGGCAAAGACCATGCTGTGCACAGCTCCAACTTTGGCCACGGCCAGCATGGCGACCATGGTTTCAGGCAAAGGCGGCAGGTAAAGGACAACCCGGTCTCCTTTCTGAATGCCCAGGGAGCGCAGGGCATTGGCAAATTTGTTTACCGCCCGGTAAAGCTCGTAATAGGTCATTTTTTTGGAATCACCGGGTTCGCCTTCCCAGATCAGGGCCAGTTTGTTCTTGTTTGCGGTTTCAATATGTCTGTCCAGGGCGTTGTAGACAATATTGCATTTGGCTCCGGTAAACCATTTGTAAAAAGGGACCTCGGAATCATCCAGGACCTTGTCCCATTTTTTAAACCAGTCCAGCTCTTTGGCGGCTTCCTCCCAGTAGCTCAGGTAGTCTTCGCTGGTTTTTTTCATAACCTCGGAATATTCCTGAGGGTTGATATTGGCCTCAATTACCATCTGAGGAAGGGGACGAAACACTCGCTCTTCCTGCAGCAACGAATCCAGGGCTCCTTTGCCTTCCATAGTATCCTCCTTTGTCTCGACAAAAAGAACGGGATCACCTGGTGATCCGGTTTGACTGTTGGGTGGAACTTATCATGATCAGACTAATTCATCTGGAAAACATAAGGATCTATTTAAGCCAATGGAAAAAAAACTGGATATTTTATCGACTAAAGGCAAATCAGCCTGGTTAAACGGTGAAAGGATTAAAGCCCTAATATCTGTTTAAGCTCGCTGATTCTTCTTCTGCTGATGGGCAGTTCAATTTTCTTGCGGCCTGCAGTTCTGAGCATGAAGTTGCTGCCCGGAAGGGAGGCTATTTCATTGACCATTTCAAGATTTACCAGATATTTGCGGTGTACCCTGAAAAAGCCGTGCCTGCTCAGACGGTCCTCCAGGTTTTTCAGGCGGTAGGAAGTGAGGTATTTTTCCTGGGAAGTGTGCACAAAGCTGTAGTCTTCATAGGCCTCTACAAATACAATCTGATTGTAGGGGACCAGAATCATTTTGCCTTCCAGGCTGACAGGAAGTTTTTCAATTTTCACGCGCTGGCGGGGGGTTGTATCCCAGGCCCTGCGCAGGGCGTTGAGAAAAGTTTCTTCGTCGGTATCATTGAGGCTCAGCTTCACAGTTTCTTCATCCAGATCATCGCTGGACCCCATGATTTCAGTCTGTTCTCTGCTGACTATTCTGGGGCTGGTGGTGGTGCGCTGCAGGCGGTCAACGGTTTTGGACAGCCTGGCCGGGGTGAATGGCTGCACCAGATAGTCAGTGGCCCCCACCTCAAAGGCCTTGTAGGCCTGGTGCTGGTCAGGGGCAATGAATACTATGTCCGGCCGCTGTTTTCGCTGATTGAGCATCTGGGCCAGTTCTATGCCGTCCATTTCACTGGGCAGATCAATTCCCAGAAAAAAGACGTCATAGGAAATGTTTTCCAGAAGTTCCAGGGCTTCAAAGCCGGTCATGGCTTCACCCAGCACTGTTATTCTGCTGTCCTGGGCCAGGTACTCTCGCAGGGCGGCAGTAACATTGCGATCCGGGTGAATAATCAGGGATTTCAGGATGGACATTTTGTCAGGCCTTGCTTTTGCCGGGTAAACAATCTGCAGCCCTTTACAGGCATGGCTTGTCTGGTTTTCATGTTTCTGATTCAAGGAGAAAAAAATACGCGTCAGGGGAAAACAGCCATGGCAGACAGTTAAGCCATCTGCATGAGGCATGGCTCTCCCGGCGCTTTTTTTAAGGCCTGTTTCCAGCATCCATCAGAAACAGGCACCAGGGAGGCTTGCCTTCCTAAAAAAGGGCCAGACTGTTGCCAGCCATCCAGCTGATACTTGTCAGGGTTCTTAACCTGAATCGCATGGAAATGACAAGCTGCAGTTTGCAGCGCATCAGGCTGCCAGGACCGGGCAAAAAGATGCTGCCTGGCTCAAAAAGACAATAACAGGCAAAGTATGAGCAGGTCTGCTGCTGGTTATGAAAGATCATTAACCGGATATATATGAACCGGCAAAGGCCATGCCCGGGCTGTGCATCTCTGCCTGCCCATGGATGCTCAGCCTACCAGGCCTTTTCTACAATAATGTCGTGTATTTTGTCCTGGGTTTTCTTTTCGTGGATGAGCATGGTGTTTACGTTGGCCTTGTGTATTTTTTCCAGCAGGGCGTTGATTTCAGCAGGTTTTTCCAGAAAATCCATGGCTCCCAGCTTCATGGCCTCCACGCCCTTGTCCACGGTGGCATGTCCGGTCAACAGAATCACCTGCAGATCAGGATTAATCTGCTTCATTTTTTTCAGGGTTTCAATGCCGTCCATATCCGGCATCTTCATGTCCAGAATAATGGCATCAAAAGATTCGCTGTCAACGGCTTTAAGAGCCTCCTGGCCGGAATAGGCGCTCTTAACCTCAAGCCCCTTGCCCTTCATCCTCTGGGTAAGCACATCAACAAAATCCTTTTCATCATCCACCAGCAATACTTTTTCTTGGACCATGACAATGCTCCTTTTACAAAGATCCACTTTTAAAATACATGGTTCTCCATCCTCGGACCAGTGCCGCAGCATATAATAACCGTAACAGTTCAGCCTTTTGCATGAGGCACAGGGACCGGCCCTCCTCCCAGCAATTGTTTTTTTAAAGTCTGTTTCTTGCGTAAATAAAAATAGGCGCTGGGGTGCCTGTCCCCTGGTTTCGTTAAAAGCGGCTGAACTGTTACTAAAAACAATCAGCTGCCCGCTGATCATTAACAGCTGCGCAAAATGTCACAGGCTGTCTTCTGCCTGCTGCAGGGGATGGCTGATCCGGTTATCCTGTCCGGCATGCCTGCTTTTCCACGGCCTGATGAATTTTTCTTTCCAGCTCCTCAATGGGGGCCGGTTTTAGCAGATAGTCCAGGGCTCCAAGGCGCAGAACCTGAATTCCAGTATCCGGGGAGGCATGGCCGGTGAGCATGATAACCTCTGCTTCCGGCCATCTTTTTTTGATCTGTTCCAGCACCTCCAGTCCTGATAATTCTGTCATTTTCAGGTCCAGCAGGACCACGTCAAAAGGTTCATCTTCCATAAGTTTCAGGCATTCCCTGCCTCCGCTGGCTTCACGGGCAGCAAACCCCCGCTGGTTCAGACGCTCAGCCAGGGTCTGTCTGAACAACTGTTCATCGTCAACAATCAATATTTTGATTTTTTGAGTATTCATGCTTTTAATCATCAACCTGAATCAGCTTAGAGTCAAGGTAACAGTTCAGCCATTTGCACAAGGCACAGGAACTGTCCCAGACCTGGCTGTCAAAAACGCATAATCCCTCCCTCGGGCGGGCCTGGGCAGGATGCTTGCATCAACCAGAAAACAGGCCCTGGGGTGTTTTGCTTTCATACTGGTCAGGATATTCATGGCTGGTCAAGGCCGGGCAGGCTGACGGTTATGGTGGTCCTGCCGGCTGAAAGCCTGATTTCAGCACTTAGCTGCCGGCAGATAAAATCCAATTGTTTATCCCTGGGTATTTGTTCCGGAAGTTCAGTGCTGCTCACAAAAACCAGTTCAGCTTTTTCATTTGTGCCGCGGGTGAGTACTGTGGCGGTTTTGGGGTCCGGCCCAGAGCGCATTATCTGCTCCAGGCAGAAAAGAAACAATTGTTCCAGGGCAAAGGGACGGGTGTACAAAGACAGGTTGTCTGTGCTTTGCTCATCCATGCGGATTTCAGTGCTTTTCATGCCTGCCAGGCGCGCGGTGAGGGTGATCATCCTCATGGTCAGCTGATAAAGATCAATATGGCAGTATTTCTTGTCCACGCTGTGGGAAAAATAGTTAAAGGCTTTGATTACATGGTCTGCCCGGCTTACCTGGGCAGTAATGCTGGCGGCCAAATCCTTTGTCCGCTCCGGGTCAAGCTCCCGGCTTTTCTGTCCGGCCATGAGGCTGATGTCCTCCAGCAGACCTCCAAGCTCGTTTATTACAGCCAGATAATTTTTGATTTCATGGGAGACATTGGCCGACACCAGGCCGAAAAAAGAGAGCTCGTTCTGGTGATGCAGTTTCAGCTGCTCAGGATTCATGGCGGTCCTCCCTTGTGGTCAGTTGAAAGGGACTCATGAATCTTGTCCAGAAGTACGTCAAAGCTGATGGGCTTGAGCAGGTAATAAAAGCCGGTGCTCTGGCCTGTTTCAAAGTCTTCCTGAGAGGTATGACCTGTAAGAAAGATGAATTTCATGTCCGGATATTTTTCCTTGAGGATCTTCCATAACTCCAGGCCGCTGGTGCCCGGCATTTTTACATCAAGCACTGAAAGGTCGTATTCTTTTACAGCGGCTTTTTCCAGGGCCTGGGCAGCTGAAGTGGCGTAGTCAGCATCAATCCCCCGCAAGTTCAGTCGTTCTGTCATGGCTGAAACCAGTTCCAGTTCATCATCTACCAGTAAAATTTTCAAGATAATTTCTCCTTGGACCTTCCATGGCTGGGTCATTAAGCAGGATCAACTAAGGGTGTCTGCATCTCTGCTTCCTGCTGTCCTTTTCAGGATCAAAGTTGCGGGGCAGGCTGACCACGAACTCGGAACCCTTGCCCAGCTCGCTGCTCACACTGAGCTCACCTCCCAGTTTTTTGACCAGACCATAGGTAATGGACAGGCCAAGACCTGTGCCTTGTTTGCGTTTGGTGGTGAAAAAGGGCTCAAAGATCCTTTTCATGTTTTCCTTGGAAATTCCGCATCCATTGTCTTTGACCTTGACCCGGACGTAATCATCATCCCAGTCGATGATGACGTCAATCCTGCCCTTGTCGTAGACAGCTGCAAAAGCATTATTGATGATATTTAAAAATATCTGCTCCAGCTGTCCCTGATCGCTTACAAACCTGGGAACTTCACCAGGAATTTCTACATTGACTGTAATGTCTCTGTACCGGGCTTCTTTGTCCAGAAAGCCCAGCACGTCCTGAATGATTTTGTCAATACTTACTTTCTGCCATTCAATGTCCACATGTCTGGCAAAGCCCAGCAGCCTTCTGGTAATGGTGCTGCATCTTTCCACGGAATGGATAATGGAGTCGGCAATATTGGAAAGCTTTTGGTCCTGGGCATATTTTTCTGAATATTTAAAAAGATCCTGGAGCAATCCAGCCTTTTCATTGATTACAGCCAGGGGGTTGTTGATTTCGTGGGCCACGCCGGCGGCCAGCCGGCCAATGGAGGCCATTTTATTGGTGTGTTCAATTTTGTGCACAGCATTTGTTCTTTTTATGTCAGCATCGTATATCCGGCTCACCAGCCAGGTGGCCACGCTTAAAATAACAATGAGAATGCTGGTGACGCTTATGATCATGAATCCGGTAAGTTCCAGCCTGACTTTCCACCAGTTCTGCATGAGATCTTTTTGTGGTTTGACCAGCAGAAAAATAAAGGGAGAATTTTCAATAAAGGAATAGGCCAGGAAAAAGGGTTTGTCAGACTGGTCACGCAACTTTAGCACCTCTGAATCAGCAGGTTCAAGCATATCCAGGGGCAGGTCCACTTTTTCCAGGATTTGCCCGTGATAAGCGCTTGGGGTCTGCAGAACTCCATCTGTGTTGATGAGAAAGGCATCCGAGGTGGGGCGGATATTGATGGATCTTATGAGCCGGTTGAACCTTTCAATATCAATGGTGGCCCGGAGAATGAAAAAATTATTTCCAGGCAGATCTTTTTTCAGGGCAATGACCAGATGCGGTTCATCCCGGTATCCCCGGAAGACATTGCTGACATAAACTTTTTTTTCCCCCACTTTCTGAAACCATTTCTGGGATCTGTAGTTCTTGCCCTGAAAGTCAAAGGGGCCGGCGTAAGATATCTGTATACCGCGCGAGTCAAGCACGCCAAGATCGGCAAAGCCTCCAAAAGAGGAGCGGATATCTGCCAGCAGACTGTTCAGATGCTCTGAATCCTGGAGCTTTTCATAGGTGTTGTTTTTCAGGATAAAGCTGAGCAGAGATTCTTTTTCCTGAAGAAAGGTGCTTACATTCAAAGAGGTGTTGGAGACCAGCCTTAACATTGGAAAGGAGGCCTCTGACTTCACGGCCTTGCGGCTTAAATTGTAATCCATGACACTGAGGAGCACAAGGGGAGTAATGGAAACCAGGGATACACAGAGAACGGTCAGTTTCCAAATCCGGCGATAGTTGAACAGGCCGGGTTCCACCAGCTGTTTGGACTCGTCCCAGAAGTCGGGTTTAATTCGTTCCAGCAGGCGTTTCAGTCTGGTCATGGGGCTGACTCCCTGGCTGAAGAAGGACTGGAAACCTTAAGCAGACTGATGAGCTTGTCAATATCCACTGGCTTCTGCAGATATGCGGCTGCTCCCAGTTCAAGGCATTTTTCCTCATCTTCCCTTGATCCGTGCCCGGACAGAATGATCAGCCTGATCTGAGGATGGGTTTGTTTCACTCTTTTTAAAACCTCGATGCCGTTCATGCCGGGCATTTTCAGGTCCAGGACAATGATTTCAGGCTGCTCTTTTTCAATTCGGGCCAGAGCCTGTTCTCCGTCATAGACAATGGATGAACCAATTTCGCGCATGAGCAGTCTTTCGGACAGGGTGTGCACAAATTCGCGCTCATCATCCACCAGAAGCAGTCTGCTCCGGTTCCGGTGTTCCCTGTCCTGGTCAGTGCCATTGCCGGGGTCATTGCTGCTGAATACAATGTTCACTTTACTGACTCCTGGTATTTTCAGGGCTGTTTCCTGAAGTTCAGCTTCCAGCTTTTTCATCAGGATAATATTGCCTGGAATGGTCAGGCTGATCTCAGATCCCCGGGCCCGGGCCTGGACCAGATGGCCTTCCCGGGCCAGGGCCAGCTCCACTCTGGAGGCCAGCAGAAAAGCACCGGCCCTGTCCATGGAGGGTTTGTCCCTGCCCAGATCCTTGCTTTTACTGTATTGGACAATGGCTGACACTGCCTGGTCCGGGGTCTTTTGGTGCATGGGAATGAAAAGATCATACTGATCCGGGTTCCAGGGATCACCAAAGCCAAGAATATGAGCCCAGGAACCCAGGAGGTCATCATCGCGCCTGATATCGTTTCTGGCCCTGGCATTACTCAGGCCGGCCATTTTCTGCAGCTGGGATATTCTGTAGTCAGCATCAGCCAGAATGCCCACTCTCAGCACATGGGATATATTTTTGGGAACCATCATGGAGCACAGCCCGTGCAGGATCACAGGTTCGCTCATGAGGCACCCGGCCACAATGGTTTTGACTTTGGCCAGGGCCAGATAGCTGTTCTTGAACAGGCTGGGAGAAGGCCTTTTCCGGTCCCTGAAAACACTGTGGATATAGGCTACATCCTCTTTGTCCGCCCGGGCTGCCCTGCGGATAAGCTCATCATCTCCAATTATCTGGTACCCTGTGGCATGGGCCAGCCCCTGGAGTATCTGCTCCAGACCGCAAAAAGTGGCAGCATTGATGTCAATGATGGACATCTTCATCAACCTTTGCAGGCTGCTGTTGGGAATTCTTCAGAAAAGTCTCCTGAATATCTGTAATTATCTTGTCATAGTAGTATTTGACCTTGCCAGAACTGAGCATGATCATATCCAGCTGCCGGGTATGAATGGTCAGATAGCCAAGGATCTTCAGCCTCAGGAGCATGAACTCGTCTGAACCGCCTCTTAGCCTGGCCAGCAATGAGTCCTCATGGGTTTCCACCTGGAAGTCATACTGGCTGAGTATTTCAGCGATAAAGTCTGTTCGCCTTCTGCGCCTGTTTTCATCTGCTGCACCTCCTTTAAAGGAGAAACGGGCATAGTTTTCATAGGCCCTGTCTCCCACAAGAGTTTCCACAGTGGAGAAATGAAAGCCCATTCTGGATGTCAGGTTGCAGAAGTATTTGGAAATCATGAAAAAATTCTTGTTGGCATAAACCGAAGGTCCGGTGGAGGACAGGTCCGGGTTGCTGGTGGCCTGAACCATAACAGACATGAATCCCCGCCCGTCCAGCGGCGGGGGTCCCAGCCAGGGTCTGGCCGTTATTCCTTCCCACAGGGCCAGCATGGGCACTGAGTCGATATTTGAAATATGAACATTTTTCCCTTCCACCTTTTCCTTGAAGCCGTCATCCAGGTCCAGGACCCACCATTGCATGGGCACGTCCACAACAAGTCTTTTGCCTCCGGTTTGACTGAAAGAGGCAGCATTGCCGGTTTGAAACATTTCCTGGACCCCTTTTTCATGGCAGAACCTGGTGAGGTCATGCAGGGTCCGGCATTTTGAGGGTCTGAAGTCAGGACTGTCTGGATCAGTCAGGCTTAAAGGGGTGACCAGCTTCAGGACCTGCTGCAGAATTTTATGGACAGCAGTGCCGTGCATTATGCCGGCCAGGCTTTCCTCCTGCCTGAGCAGATCCTGAATAATGCCTTTATATACCACTCTGGCGTCCGCATCCATTGTTATTTCCAGGCTGTTTTCCAGAGCATCCACGGCCCCGGGCATGCCGAAAACAGCCGGAACTGAAAATTCTCTGGCCACATTGCCCAGATGTCCGGTGATGCTTCCCTGTTCTGTGATGAGCCCTGAAGCTGAAGAAAGGAGCGAGGCCCACCGGGGAAGGGCCAGCCTGGCCACCAGAATGCTTCCGGCCGGGAAAGCAAGCATGTCCCTGTTGCTGCTTACTTTGTATACGCCTGCTGCAGCAGTGCCGTGACAGGCTGTTTCCCCGCCCTGAAGCAGAATGCTTTCTTTATATTCTTCTGCCGGCTGGGCCTGGTTCTGTTCAGACTGATTCATGCCGGCCAGGGCCCTGGCCTGCAGAATCATTAAACGCCTGTCCCGGGTAAAGGCCCATTCCATGTCCACCGGGAAATTAAAATATTTTTCCAGCTTTCTGACGGCTTCTGCCACCTCTGCGGCCTGATGAGAATCAATGGACAGCTGCCCGGCTGTTTCAGGCCCGAGTTCATGTTTTTTTATGCCTTCTTTTGGCAAAGCGTCCAGCCGGAAGGTCTTATGTCCGGGAACACTCTGCTCAAGCTCAAGTTTGGGTCCGGTGAAAATGAATCTGTCCGGGGTAAGGCTGCCGTCCACAACACTTTTGGGCAGTCCGAATGCGGAGCTGACAATAACCCTGTCCTGTCTCAGGTCCAGGGGATCTCTGGAATAAGCCACACCACCGCTTTCCGCCTCAACCATTTCCATGCATCCCACACACATGGGCACCAGGTGATCTGGAATGCCCTTGCGTCTTCTGTAGCTCATGGCAGTTACACTGTACTTGGCAGCCACAATTTCCTTGTAAACCGTGAGGATGCTTTCCCGGCTCACATTGAGTTCTGACTTGTACTGGCCGGCAAAAGAAGTGCCGTGAGCATCTTCCCCAACAGCACTGGAGCGCAGGGACACGAGCACACCAGTGCTGGTAACTTCTTCCAGGGCCTTATAGGCGTTCAGAATTTCCTGTTCCAGTTCAGAGGGCAGGTCAGCGTTTATGATGAGCATCTGGATCTCAGAGCTGACCCGGTGCAGATCTGCAGTGTCGCTTATTTCAGCTGTGCGCAGTCTCCTGGGAATTTCAGTGTCCAGGCCGCTTTGCTGAAAAAAAAGATTATAAGCAGCCGAGGTGATGGAGAAGCCGTCAGGGATGTTAAACTGTGGAAAATTGTTTTTCAGTTCACCCAGAACAGCCATCTTGGAGCCGCTTTCATGAATGTGGTCCCGGTCCAGCTTCTGCAGAGGAAGCACAAGCTGCCGACCTGTCTGCGGCAGACCTTTTTCCAGGATGTCCTGTACAGAGTTTTCAATGCCGCTGAAAACATCTTCCAGTTTTTTATATTTTTGGCTGGAGAGATCGTTGAGCAGGGAAATCATGGAGAACACCCCTGTGCTTATCTTGGTGAGTTCTCCTTTGATAAATATCATGTCAAAGGGGTGCGGGGAATCAAGGGCGGATTCCAGGATGGACATGTGCTTCAGGGCACTGTTGTTGGCATCCAGAAGCCTTTTAAAGGTTATGTACCTGCTTCTAAGCTCCTGTTTTGCAGCCTTGTCCTCCTCAATGGTCTGCTCAGGGCTGCCGGATGAAAATAGGCCTTTCAGGCGTCGCCAGATTTGTGCCAAAGATGAGAAGCTCCTGTTGTGATGGAAAATTTATATGGGATGTCCGGTGTGTAACAGTTCAGCCATTTGCATGAGGCACGGCTTCCTGCCCGGAGGCATACAGCCCGGAGGGGGACTGGCTCTCCCTGAGCTTGTTTTTCCAAATCTGTTTCCTGCATCTTTAAAAAACAAGCGCTGTGGTGCCCTGCTTTCCTTAAACAGGGCTAAACAGCTGCTCAGGTGTCGGTCCGCCATGGTTTTAAAAAGGGAAAAATTTTGCATCTAACCTGTTTTTTTTAGAAAATGACGGGCGTCCTGCAGAAGCCATGTGTAAAAGTTTCTGACAGGCCGCCCGTTTTTGCACTGATTAAGATGGAAACTATACTTCCTTTTTCTTTCCTTTGGTCATTTTCAGGCCAAAACCTTCAAACAGATAGAATATGGCCATGCCCCACCACAGGGTATAGCCCACATAAAAAACCAGGGAAAAGGTCAGGATTCCGGCCTTGGAAGTAGCGCTTTCAGGCTTTATGCCGTAGAAATTGTAACCTACTTCCACACCTTTGTTAATGACCTCAGCCACCAGCTTGCCTTCATTGAAACGGGACTCGTTGTTCAGTTCGGTTTCCAGGGATTTTAGACATAAATACCAGGCATAGCCGATTTCTCTGACCTGGTCTGCTGAATGATCATACCTGTCAGCCAGGTTCGAACCCCTGTTGTAGTAAAGGTCGTCAGAATCCTTGACTGCAGCGTCAAGCAGGTCCACAAGATCTCCTTTGACCTGAATGTCCTGGCCCTGAACATCAGCCTCTGCATCGTGCTTGCTGAGTACTGAAGCAATCAAGTCAGCCATTTCAGTATTCTTGATGTTCAGGGTCAGATCCACATCTGTGTTGCCCTGGTACTTGTCAATGCTGGCGGACAGGTCTTCCACAAAATAGGATGACACTTTGGATATGGTAGTAAAAAGATTGTCTGAAGCCTCAAAGGCGTTGCGTCCTTCTCCTGATGAATCCCTGCCGAAGATCGGAGTCCACATGATGAAGAGGACAGCGAAAAACGATATAAAAAGGAGCAGGCCTATGGTCATTTCCTTTTTGTGTATCATGTCTTATTCCTCCCCGCGAAGTATCTTCATGTTGGTGATAAACATATAAAAGACCCAGACGGCAAATACCCCGATAACCAGGAAAAACAGCCAGTTTCCAAGGGAAGACAGGCTGCTGCCAAGTCCGGGCGATATGCCGATATAGCCCATGTCGCCGAGTTTTTCAGGCAGAGCGAACAGCCTGTTGACGAATCCTCCCAGGATGGTAATGGCGTAAAAACCCCGGATATAGATGCCTTTGACCACCTTTGTGGTCAGAGCTCCCAGCTGGACACCAATGAGGGAACCCAGGAGCATGCCCATGGCCAGGGTGTAAAAAATAAAGCCGTAGATGGCGTACTGGGAGATGGCTGCATAGCCTGCAGTAAAAATGATCTGCAGAATGTCGGTGCCTATGGTGGTAAAAGAAGACACGCCCATGAGATAAACAAAAATGGGGAAGGTCAGGAATCCACCGCCAACACCCATGATGGCGGCTACAAAACCCACCAGAACACCGCAGATGGCCACAAACCAGGCGGAAAGCTTTTTGCCGCCGGGAACCAGGTCCTGATCAAAGGTGATCATGGGCGGCAGGTTTACAGACTGCAGTTTGGAGGAAAATGTGGGTTTGGATCCGTCCGTGGCATGGCCGCCGCTGCCTCCATGGACGTCAACCATGTCCACCTTTCTCTGCTTGAGGAAGTCCATCATGGAATAAAAGCCCAAAAATCCCAGCAAAAACACAAAGACCACGCTGATGAACGTATCGCTGAGCACAGGATTGATTTCATACAGGGTTCTGTTGATGACACCGCCGCCTGTAACCCCCAGTCCGGCCCGCACCAGAAAGGCCAGGGCCAGAGCTACGGAGACGCTGCCCAGTCTTTGACGAATGCCAGTGACTATGCGGCCGTGTGCAAAAGAATGGAACTGGTG